>CALZKB010000024.1 GCA_945787575.1 Thermoanaerobaculia bacterium
CGCTCTCCATCGAAACCGAGCCGGTAGGCGGCCACGTGGCAGGTCGCGCACCTGTCGACGCGGTCGACGTTGGTGAAGTTGATGTTCTGGTAGAGCCCGGAGATCATCACCTGGTCGACTCTGAGATCGGGCTCGATGAAGTCGGTCAGCGGGGCGTTGAGGACGAAGTAGTCGAGCTTCTTGTCGAGATTGGCAATCCGCAGCTCGAGCGAGCTGATGTCGCTGCGCAGGGCGGCCATCCGGTCTTCCACCGCCGCGATCGACGATCGACGCTGCTCCAATTCGGCATCGAGCTCGCTGCGCTGTTCGATCAGGAGCTCGAGCTGCTTGAGCTCTTCCACCCACCGTTCTCGCAATCGATCGACGTCGCCCCGGGCCTCCTCGACGTTCTTCTCCTTCTGGAGCGCGGAGTCGAGCTCGTAACGCGCCGTGTCGAGCAGCGACTTGGTCCCGCGCGACCGCGCATCCATCGCGTAGACCTTCTTGTCGATCTTGGACCGCGTCCCTTCGGTCTCGGCGATCTCGGCTCGCTGGGATTCGAGCTTCGCCGCTTCCTGGGCCAGCTCGGCCTCGAGCGCGCCGACGTCGGCCGCATCGAGCTTCTGCCGCTCCACTTCGAGATCCTCGGCCACCGCCGCCCGCTCGAGCTCCCGGAACCGGGCCTGCAGCTGTTTCCACGGCTTGGCGTAGTCGGCGAAGACCATCCAGACCGTCACCACGAGGAGGACGATCGAGCTCACAGCGAACAGGATGTTCGTCTTGCGGAAGTTGTAGTGGCGATCGGGTCGCTTGTGCGGAGGTACCGGCATCGCTAACGCCTATACGTTGAAGAAGAACTCCTGAATGTGGACGAGGTACTTCAGGTTGAAGGCCCAGCGCAGGTACATCTTGATCGGCAAGAGCATCATCGTGAGGAAGAGGCCTATGCCGACGTAGAAGCGTGACGCACCCATGTCGTCGTAGTAACGCTTGAAGAACTGGAGCTTGGTGAGTCCCACCGGCAGGACCACGAAGTAGAGCAACAGCAGGAGGATCCCCGGTAGCTCGCGGACCAGCCAGAACGAGGGCAGGCCGACGCCCAGCATCTTGATGAAGATGTACTCCGAGAGATCGACGTTGACGAGCGGCTCGACCTTGTTGATGTCCCAGTACTCGTAGAGCCCGAAGAAGTTCCAGTTCGGCCCCCGCATGAAGGTGCCGACGACGATCAGGTAGCACCAGAGGACGACGAAGCCGTACATGAAGAGCACGATCTCGCTGCGGCGCTCCTTGAAGGTGAAGTAGCCGTTGCCCTTGGTGTTGGTGTCGATGTAGGGGATGGCGCAAAGGCCGACGATGATGAGGCTGGGAAGCACGACGCCCGCCATCCACGGGTCGAAGTAGACGAGCATCTCCTGCAGCCCGAGGAAGTACCAAGGCGCTTTGGACGGGTTCGGCGCGACCGCGGTGTTGGCCGGCTCCTCGAGCGGCGCCTGCAGCATGATCGACCAGACGACCAGAAGCACCGTGAGAATGACCATGCAGATGAACTCGGAGAAGACGAGATCGGGCCAGGTGAAGATCTTGTCGTTCGCCTCCGTCTTCTCGAAGGTCGGTTCTCCGTTGGCGATCCGCTCGTCGTTGTCGTAGGCCTTCTTCATCGACAGCCAGACGAAGAACCCCACGAAGTAGACCATCATCACGATCGGCACGTTGTCGGGTTTGGCGACCACCAGTCGGAAGTTCTCGTCGAACATGCTCACCACGAAGTAGAGGGTGACGCCGACGAGCATTACCAGGCCGCCGAGGTTGGTCCACAGCCGCCGCCAGAAGAGCGCCGCCACGAAGACCACCGTCGTGATCGTGAACGACCACTTGGGGTCCGAGAAGTAGTTGACCAGCTCTTTCAGCGCGTCGAACAACAGAGAGCTCCTTGCCCCTAGACCGGTCCCGAGATCCCGCCGTCGCGACGCACTCGCCAGAAATGAACGGCGATGAGGAACGCCGCCACGAACGGGATGGCCACGCAGTGCAGAACGTAGAAGCGGATGAGCGTTCCGCCGCCGATGGTGCGGCCGGCGATCAGGCCGAATCGGGCATCGCTACCCACGTGAATGAGCTTCGTCCCCCCTAATTGGAGCAAAGCCGCACCCGGCCCTTCGTGTCCCAGGAGCGGAGTCGCTCGCGCCATGTTGGAGCCGACCGTGATCGCCCAGATCGCCAGCTGGTCCCACGGCAGCAGGTAGCCGGTGAACGAGAGCAGCAGGGTCAGCACGAGGAGGATGACGCCGACGTTCCAGTTGAACTCGCGCGGCGGCTTGTACGAGCCGGTCATGAACACGCGGAACATGTGGAGCCACACGGCGATGACCATGGCGTGGGCGGCCCAGCGATGCATCTCGCGCATGATCCCGAAAGCCGCCACCTCACGAAGATCGACCATGTCGAAGTAGGCGTACTCGACGGTCGGCCGGTAGTAGAACATCAGCAGCAGGCCGGTGATCGTCTCTACCAGAAACAGGAAGAAGGCGGTTCCGCCCATGCACCAGGTGTAGCTCATCCTCAGGCCCGATTTCTTGACCTTGATCGGATGGAGGTGGAGGACGACGTTGCCCAGCATCGCCATCGCTCGCTTGCGGTTGTCGGTCGGGATGCCGACCCGGAAGATTGACTTCCAAACCTGGGACTTGACGATGGCTTTCTGAAGGTCTTTGAGCATCAGCGCTGAACTCCCTGCCCGAACTCGCTATCCGGACGATCCCCGAGCCCATTCCAAGACGGGTGCGGATTCCTGCTTCCCCTCATCCCGACAAGATGTACGAGTTGGGGTCTTCCCACTGCCCCTGCTCCCACAAGTACTTCTGAGCCTTGTCGACGAGGATCTGATTGTCGCTCGGATCGATCGAGATTCTCGCGCGCTCCAAAGGACGAGGGGTCGGTCCTTCGAAGTTGATCCCGCTCTTGTAGTAGCCGCTGCCGTGGCAGGGACACTTGAACTTGTTCTGAGCGTCGAGCCATGCCGGCGGACAGCCGAGGTGGGTGCAAATAGCGATCAACGAGTAGATCTGGCCGTCGTTGTTGACGATCCAGACTCCGTTCGTCTCCTTGAACCGCTCGTCGACGACGCCCGGCGGAAAGTCCTCGGGCTTGCCGACCTTGAAGCTCGTCGGTGGCTCGTAGAGCACGTTGGGGAACATGAACCGACCCCAGGCGGTCACGCAGGCACCAGTGGCCGCGGTGAAGCCGACCCAGGCGACGGCGGCCCACGAAAAAAACCCGCGACGAGAGACATCCGCCTCTTGGGCCGGTCTCGCCGGCACCGGTGCCGGCGTAGGCTTCACGGGCGGCGCCTCCGCCGCCGCAGCGCCTGCCTCGGAGTCGGTCGGCGAGGCGGAAGCGGACTCTCTCTCGATGTCTTCAGTCATACGAGCGGTAACGAACCTTGGAAATAGCCCGCCCTTTCTAGTGGATGCCCGGCGGGGGTGTCAAGTGAAGAGAGGCGACGCGGCGATGCTCGGGAGCGCGCAGCTATACTCACTTCCGAACACCGATAGAGCCGCAGAGGCAGCCGCGCGGCGGCTATCGTACCGCGCGACCGGTCGCTTGAAGCAAGACGCCCTACGGGTGTCCACAGGAGGTCGATGATGGATGGCAGACTGACCCTCGTAGTCCTACTCCTCGTGTCGCTTCTGTGCGGCGCTGCCGTCTGGGTACAAATGCGCGAAGCCGACCCCGAGCGCGGCGCGCTTCTGTTCAAGACCGCCTTCACCCAGGATCGTGTACAGGAGCTGCTGGCCCACCCCCCGCTCAACGACGACAAGGGCCGGGAACAGGTGCGCCAGGGTCTCGCCTGGGACTACGTCTTCATCCCCCTCTACGCCTTCTTCCTCTGGGCGGCGATCAAGTTGACCACCGGTCCTTACACCAAGACGCCCGTTCCGTTCGCCCGCTGGGTCACTGCCGTGCCGATCGCCGCGGCAGCGCTCGATGCAATCGAGAACCGAGGCGTCTTGGCCCTGCTCGGCGGAAGCCGGGCCGGATGGCTGCCACCGATCGTAGCGGGTGTCGCCATTCTCACCCTGGTCCTGGTCTTCGGCACCGTGCTCTACATGCTCGCGGCCCGTCTCTACGCGCGGATCACCGGCCGCGAGCCGCTTCCCGCGCCGGAGCCGCCCGCCGACTTCGAGGAAGTCCTCGCAGCCGAGCACGCCGCTCTCGACCTCGCGGGTCGGGGCAACCGAGCGATCGGGCTCGCCCTCTCCGGCGGCGGGATCCGGAGCGCCACGTTCAACCTCGGGATCCTCCAGGCGCTCGCCCGCCTCCAGCTGCTCGAGCGGCTCGACTATCTCTCCTCGGTGTCGGGCGGCGGCTACATCGGAACCTGGCTCTCCCAATGGGTCCGGCGCAAGGCGGACGACGGGAGCGGTCCGTCCCCGATCGAGCAGGTCGCCAGAGAGCTCGCAGCCGATCCCCACCAGCAGAAGCCGGAGCCCGATCCGGTCGTCCACCTGCGCAACTACAGCAACTACCTGACCCCGAGAATAGGCGTCCTCTCGGCCGACACCTGGACGACCGTGGCGACCTACGGGCGCAACTTCGTCCTCAATCTCGTGATTATCGTGGCCCTCACCGGGGTCGTGCTGCTACTGCCACGAGCGGTCGTCGACTGGCTCCGCTTCCTCAAGGACGACGTGTTCTATGAGACCCCGCTCCAATACCTCAAGATCGTCGAAGCCGGCGGAGTCGACCAGATCTGGGCGGCTCTCGCCGGTGCGAGCCTCCTCGGGCTCGCCGTACTCGGCACCGGAATCAGCCTCGCCGGCGCGGTCACCCGCGAAGCGGACCCCGAGGACGGCCTGACCTCCCAGGGCTCCGTCCAGCGGCTGGTCATCCTTCCACTCGTAGTTTCATCGATCTTCGGAGGCTACTGGCTCGCTCGGATCGACACGACCGGGTCGGCGCTCCTATGGGTGCCGCTCACCACGGTGCTCTACGCCGCCAGCTGGGCCATTTCCACCGCGGTCGCCGTGCTCGTCTCCAACGAGCGCAAGCTGGCACCGTTCCTGAAGCTCGGCTTCCGGATGACCGCCTGGGCGGTGCCGGTGGGCATTGTCGCCGGATTCGCCCTCATGGCGGTCAACCGGCTGGTCGCCAGACAGCTCGACGGGCCACCGCTACACGGTCCGGCCGGGTACCTGTGGAGCGACTGGCAGGTGGTCGCCTTCTGCCCGCCGATCCTGATGACCGTATTTACCCTGACCATTGTGCTCCACATCGGTCTGGCAGGGAGGAGTCTCGACGACTACCTTCGCGAGTGGCTGGCGAGAGCGGGTGCCTGGATCACCATCTACAGCCTCGGCTGGCTCGCCTTCACCGGACTCGCCTTCTACGGCCCGGTGGTCGTCGCCCAGCTGGCACCGTGGGCCAAGGGGATCATCGCCTCCGGTTGGCTGGGGACCTCGATCGCCGGGGCGCTCGCCGGCAACGCGCAGCAGCAAGGGTCGAGCAGCAAGTGGCATCCGATCGTCGCCAAGTTCGCTCCATGGGTGTTCATCGTCGGGCTCGTCGTCTCGGTGAGCTGGGGCTTCGACTACCTGCTCTCCCGCCACCAGCCGGAAGTGTGGAAGTCGTTCACGGCCGCGGCCGCCAGAGAGGATGCCGGCGAGACAGTGCGCTACGATCGCAAAGACCTCTCGGTGTCGGTGACCCGGGGCGTCACCGGCGCCTCGGCGCCCGCCACGCGCGGCCTTGCCGACCGGCACCACGAGCTGCTCGACGGTCAGCTCCACGAGGGCGACTTCTGGTGGTGGATCCTCGCGCTCGCCGCTGTCGCGTGCGCCTTCTCGGCGCGAGTCGCGATCAACGAGTTCTCGATGCACCAGTACTACCGCAACCGACTCGTGAGAGCCTATCTCGGCGCCTCCAACAGCAAACGGATGACGAATCCATTCACCGGCTTCGACCCGGACGACGATGGCCCGCTCGGTCTTGCAGACCCACCCCGCCCGTTCCATCTGATCAACGCCACCCTCAATCTCGTCCACGGCAAGCGCCTCGGTTGGCAGGAGCGCAAAGCCGCCTCCTTCGGCTTCTCCCCGCTCCACAGCGGCTACGAGCTGGCGGCGGACGAGCAGGAGGAGCGGCCGCAGGGAGCCTACCGGGAGAGCTCCACCGCCTTCGGGCTCACCCTCGGCACCGCGATGGCGATTTCGGGCGCCGCCGCCAGCCCCAACATGGGATTTCGTTCGACCCCGGCCCTCACCTTGCTGTTGACGGTCTTCAACGTTCGCCTCGGCTGGTGGCTGGGTAACACCCGCTACAAGAGGGCGTGGGAGTCCGGGGGCCCGGTGTTCGCACTCCGCCCACTCGTCGCCGAGCTCTTCGGCCTGACCTCGGAGGATTCACGCGACATCTACCTCTCCGACGGGGGCCACTTCGAGAACCTCGGCGTCTACGAACTGGTACGCCGCCGATGCCGATTCATCATCGCCAGCGACGCCGGCGCCGATCCTGAGCTCGCGTTTACAGACCTCGCCAACGCGATCCGCAAATGCCGAACCGACTTCGGTGTCGAGATCGACATCGACGTCGGCGCGATCGGAGAGACGAAGGACGGTCACAGTCGAAGGCACTGCGCGGTCGGCCGCATCACCTATCCGCGGCAGGCGAAGCACGGTCAGCCGGGTGACCTGCCTGAGCGCGGTTGGCTTCTCTACATCAAGGCCTCGATCACCGGCGACGAGCCCGAAGACGTCATGCACTACGCTGTTGCCGACCCCGCGTTCCCCCACCAATCGACGGCTGATCAGTTCTTCGACGAGTCCCAGTTCGAGAGCTACCGCCGCCTCGGTCTGCACATCGGCCACCAGGTTCTGGGTGCCCGGCGCGCAGGCTCCGAGCCCAACTGGGAGGCGCTGTTCAAGAAGCTATATCAGCGGTGGTACACCCCGACCGTTCCGACCGAGCGCTCGTTTGCTCAGCACGGCCGGACGCTAGCCTCGCTGTTTGGCGACCTCGGCTCGAAGCCGGAGTTGGCGTTCCTTGCGCCGCAGATCTACAAGGAGTGGGACGGGCTGGGCAATCCGGAGCAGGGCGATCTGGCCAACGGTGTCCCGACAACCCCTGCCCAGCGCCGCGCGGGCTTCTTCTTCTGTAACTCCCTCGTCCAGCTTATGGAGAACGTCTATCTCGAGCTGCGACTCGACCAAGAGCACGCGAGCCCCGACAATCGTGGCTGGATGCAACTCTTCCGACGCTGGGCCGGGACGCCGATGTTGCGAGCGACCTGGGCGCTCTCGGCCGGGACGTACGGCTCGAGATTCCAGAGCTTCTGCGAGCGGCACCTCGGGCTCGAGCAGGGGGCGGTCAGCGTCGGCGAGCCGGCCGACGCCGAGACCATCGAACGGCTCAGCGCGCCGCTCAAGGAGGACGTCAAGCGAGAGCTCTCCGAGCGTGCCGAGCGGGGGGAGGAGATCGAATGGAGGGAGCTCCGGCTCGACGCGCCGGGGATGGGATTCCCCGTCGGCTGCTGTGTGCTCAGCCGCGAAGCGAAGCCGGGAAGGGCGCCCGTTGCCTACGTCTGCTACCTCCACGTCGACAAGGACCTCAGGCGAAGCGGGCTCGCCGAACGAGGGCTGCGCACTCTTCACGCCGAGCTCCAAGATCGTGACACCCGACTCAAGATCTCGAGCAAGCATCGACTCGCCGCGGTCGGCGAGCGGCGATGGCTCGCCTTCCAGCACTTCTTCGCCGGTTCGGTCGACTCCTGACCGCGCCGCTAACCGGCTGCGCGCAGCGCTTCGATCGCCGCCTGGCGCACCTTCAAGCTCGGATCGTCGTCCGCCAGACGTTGCAAGAGCTCGTTGCCGGAGGGGGTCTGGAGCGCGGCGAATGCCTTTACCGCTTCGATCATCGCGTCTTCTTGCTGCTCGGGAGTGATGCCGGGAACCTGGGCGACGAGGTCGCGGTCGAGCATTTCGTTGAGCACCGCGGCGCCCGCATCACTGCCGAGTCGCGCCAGCGCCAGCGCCGCGTTCCACCGCACGTCGGCGACGGTGTCCTCGAGCAGCACCTCGAGACGGGGACCCGCCTGCGGCAGGCCGAGCTCTCCTAGGGCGTATGCAGCGGTCTTGCGAATGCCCGGATCGCGCTCGCTCGACGCCTCGAGCACCGGCTCGAGGGCGCGCGGATCGCCGAGCGCGCCGAGCGCCCACAAGCTGTAGATCCTCAGCTCTTCGTCGGAGCTCTCCAGCGCCTCCAGGAGTTGAGGCAACGCCGCCGGATCCTTGGTGAAGCCGAGAACCAGCGCCAGGTAACGCTTCATGTCCTCGTTCTCGGCGGAGGAGAAGACTTCTCGGACCTGCTCCTTCAAGCCTGGCGTCTCGTCGAGAGCGTCGGGGTCGGCGATGAGAATCTTGGCGAGCTCGTAGGCCGCCTGTGCGCGGCGGGGCTTCGACCAGTGACGCAGGTCGTTGAGGTAGTCCTGGGTCGTATTCTGGTCGTAGGCGATCCAGCCGAATCCGATGAAGACGACGACGCAGGCGACGACGACGAACAGAGGGACGACGAAGAGCCCCATGAAGGTCCGAAGCGGGCTCGGACCGTCGTCGATCTCGTCCTCGGGTGGGGCCAGCGGATCGCGGAACTGCGGTTCCTGATGCTCGTCTTCCATGGCCGCGGGCAGCTTACCGCGACTCCGCCCACCTCCGTAACCGCGCGACCTCGGCCCCCGGATCGCTTCAGACCGGAGGCAGCGAGGCTATTCGCGGAGCTCGGCCTTGAGGATCTTGCCGGTGGCGGTCATCGGCAGCGAATCGCGGAACTCGATCAGACGCGGGTACTTGTAGGCGGCCAGGCGCTCTTTGCACCAGGCGATCAGCTCATCGGCGCCGAGCTCGGATCCTTCGGCGGGCACGACGAAAGCCTTGATCTCCTCGCCGTGCTCCTCGTGAGCCTCGCCGATCACCGCGACCAGAGAGACGGCGGGGTGCTCCATCATCAGCTCCTCGATCTCCCGCGGGTAGACGTTGAATCCGCCGCGGATGATCATGTCCTTGGTCCGATCGACGATGTAGAAGTAGCCGTCTTCGTCCATCGAGCCGACGTCGCCGGTATGGAACCAGCCGCCACGCATCGCCTCGGCGGTCTCTTCCGGCCGCCGGTAGTAGCCCTTCATCACGTTGTGGCCGCGAATGACGATCTCGCCCGGCTCGCCCAGTGGGGGCGGATTGCCGCTCTCGTCGACGAGCCGCATCTCGACCCCCCAGACAGGCGTCCCCACCGAGCCCGGCTTGCGCTCGCGGTCGAGATGGTTGAAGGAGGCGACCGGCGAGGTCTCCGAGAGGCCGTAGCCCTCCAAGATCGGCACCTCGAACCGCTCCTCGAAATCGTGGAGCACCTGAACCGGCAGCGCCGCCCCACCGCTCACCGCGATCCGCAGGCTGGCAGCGATCCGGGCGAGATCGAGCTCTTCCGTGTCGGGGTGATGCAGCAGCGCCCAGTACATCGTCGGCACGCCGGCGAAGAAGGTCACTGAGTGCGCTTGCATCAGCGCGAGCGCACCGCCTGGGTCGAAGCGCGGCTGCATGACGGTCGTGACGCCGGTATAGACGCCGGTGTTCATCAGCACCACCTGACCGAAGGAATGGAAGAGCGGCAACACCAGCAGCCCGACGTCCTCCGGGCGGTAGTCGAGAGTCTCGCGGTTCACGACGCAGTTCATGAAGATGTTCGAATGCGAAAGCTCCGCGCCCTTGGGCTGACCGGTGGTTCCCGAGGTGTAGAGAATGACCGCCGTGTCGTCGGGCCGAGTCTGGACGGTGTCGAACGAGGCATCGCCGGTCGCGAGCAGGGTTCCAAGAGTGCTCGCTCCCTCCAACGGCGAGGCGGCCGCCGGATCGACGGTGATCGCGATCAACTGCTCGCAGCCCGGGGTCGCGGCGAATCCCGCGGCCCCCTCCGCGCCCATGGGCAGCTCCGGTGTGCCCTCGAAGCAGACGTAGGCTTTGGCCTCGGAATCCGCCAGGTGGTAGGCGACCTCGCGCCGCTTGAACAGCACGTTCAGCGGCACGACGACGGCGCCCGCTTTCAGGATCCCGAAATAGGCGATCGGGAAGAACGGCAGGTTGGGGCAGGTCAGAGCGACTTTGTCTCCGGCGACCACACCGAGCTGAGCGAGGCCGCTCGCCACCCTGCGAGCCGAGGCGTCCAGCTCGGCGTAGGTCAACTCTCTCTCACCCAGGACGAAAGCCGACTTGTCCGGGTAGCGAAAAGCGCTCTGCTCGAGCAAGGTCGCCAGATTCAGCATGATCGTGCCCTCCGATAAGAACGCGACTCAGGGTTGCTGCAGCATGCCACACCGGCGCTCGGGAAGAGAAGAGCGGGCTGATGGCCCGGCTAGGCGAAACCAACCTGGGAAGGTGTCCGAAGCAGCTTGTGAGAGCTCCGACGAGCTTGTAGTCTCGTCGCCCTCAACCGAGGCTTGCGTATACTCGGCGGCTCTCAGGACGCTTCGCGAATGCCCCAGATCTTCCACCGATCGACCAACACGGTCGCCAGAGTCAGCCTGTTCGGCGCGGTCTTCTTCATCGGAGTCCTCGGCTGGGTCTTCGTCACCCTCGATCGTTCGTCGTACGCGACCGGTCAAGGGGTGACGATCAAGCAGCCGGTGCCTTTCTCGCACGATCACCACACCGCTGGCCTCGGCATCGACTGCCGCTACTGCCACACGTCGGTCGAGGTCGAAGCCGCCGCCGGCATTCCGCCGACGGCGACCTGCATGAGCTGCCACAAGTTGATCTGGAACGACAGCGAGATGCTCGCGCCGATCAGAGCGAGCCTGGCGACCGGCGAGCCGATCCGGTGGACGCGGATCCACGATCTACCGGACTTCGTCTACTTCAACCACTCCATCCACGTCGCCAAGGGGGTGTCGTGCGCCAGCTGCCACGGCCGAGTCGACCAGATGCCTCTGATCCACCAGGCCGAGTCGCTGCACATGGAGTGGTGCCTCGACTGCCATCGCAACCCCGAGCGCTTCCTGCGTCCACCCGACGAAGTCTTCAACATGGCGTGGGAGACCGACGACCCGGAGACGGTCGGCGCCCGGCTCGCCGCCGTCAATCGGATCCAGCCGCGGATCGACTGTTCGACCTGCCACCGCTGATGACGATCCACGACCACCCCGATTCGCCAGCCGGACGAGACCCGGCCGCCACCGGTGCGCGCAAGAACCTCGATCTGGGCAAGGTTCGCGAGCGCCTCGCCGGCCGCAGCGGCAAGCTGTTCTGGCGCAGTCTGGAAGAGGTGGCGGAGACGCCCGCGTTCACCGAGATGATTCACCGTGAGTTTCCCCAGCTCGCGAGCGAATGGAGCGATGATCCCGACGGCGTGAGCCGGCGGCGCTTCCTGCAGCTGATGAGTGCTTCGGTCGCTCTCGGCGGACTCACCGCCTGCACTCGCCAGCCGCTCGAAAAGATCGTGCCGTGGGTCGAGCAGCCCGAACAGATCGTGCCCGGCCTGCCGCTCTACTACGCGACCGCGATGGAGCTCGACGGGTACGCCGCGCCGCTGCTTGCTGAGAGCCACATGGGACGGCCGACCAAGATCGAGGGCAATCCCGACCATCCGGCGAGCGGCGGCGCGACCGACCTGTTCGCGCAGGCCTCGGTGCTCGACCTGTACGACCCGGACCGCCACCAAACGGTGACCGAGCTCGGGCGGATCCGGACGTGGGGCGCACTGGCTGCCCGGGTCTCGGAGCAGCTGGCGGCTCGCGAATCGAGCGGCGGCCTCGGACTCCGGGTTCTCACCGGCCCCGTCACCTCCCCGACCGTGCTCCGGTTGATTCGGACGGTGCTCGACGAGCAAGGTCCGCGCGCCCGTTGGCATCAGTACTCTCCGCTGCGCTCGAGCGCCGCGGTGCGGGCGGTACGCGCCGTGTACGGAGGCGACTACGTGGCGCGCTTCGATCTTTCGAAGGCCGACCGCATCGTCGCCCTCGACGCCGACCTGCTGACCCTCGGGCCTGCGGCCGTGCGGTATGCCCGCCAGTTCGCCCAGCGCCGCAGAGCTCGTGCCGAAGGCTCGGATCTCAATCGCCTCTACGCCTTCGAGACGACGCCGACCTCCACGGGAAGCATCGCCGACCACCGTGAGGCGATGTCGACCGCCGAGCTCTCCCATCTCACCGCCGAGCTCGCCGAGGCGGTCCGCGGCGGCAGCGCCTCCGATCCGCGAGTGAGGGCGGTCGCCGCCGACCTCAGCGCTCATCGCGGCCGCAGCCTGGTTGTCGCCGGCGACCAGACGCCGGAAGCCGTTCAGCTGCTCGCCCACGCGATCAACGAAGAGCTGGGCAACGTCGGGCAGACGGTCCTTCTCGGCCAGGCCGACGAGGGCGAGCTCGTCGCCGGCGCCGAGTCGATCGCCGAGCTCGTCTCCGACATCGACGCCGGCACCGTCGACATGATCCTCATTCTCGACGGCAACCCGGTCTTCGACGCCCCCGCCGACCTCGAGCTCGCCGCGGCGCTGCAGAAGATCCCTCAGTGTATCTACTTGGGGTCCCACGACAACGAGACCGCTCAGTACTGCCACTGGAACCTGCCGCTCGCCCACTACCTCGAGAGCTGGGGTGACGGTCTGACGCTCGACGGCACGGCGACCCTGACCCAGCCGCTCATCGAGCCGCTCTACGGTGGCCGCACCGCTGCGGAGGTGCTGTCGTTGTTTACCGCCGCCGGCGGACGTGGGGGTGACACCCTGCTCAAGGAGACCTGGCGCGTGAGGCTCGACGGCGACTTCGAGACGGCCTGGCGGCGTTGCCTGCACGACGGCCTGGTCGCCGGCACCGGCCGACCGGTCGCGGCTCCGGTCTTCGACGCAGAATCGGTGGCTCGGGCCCTCGAACAGATCCGCTCGGCGCCGACCGCCGACCTCGAGCTCTCCTTTCGTCCCGACCCCACGATCCTCGACGGCCGCTTCGCCAACAACGGTTGGCTTCAGGAATGTCCCAAGCCGTTCACCAAGCTCACTTGGGACAACGCGCTGTTGGTTTCGCCCGCCCGCGCCGAGGCGCTCGGTCTTGACCACGAGCAGCTCGTCGAGCTCACCGTCGATGGTCGAGCTCTCGAAGTGCCGGTTTGGATCCACCCCGGTCAGGCCGAAGGGACGGTGACCCTCCACCTGGGCTACGGCCGCACCCGCGCGGGTCGGGTCGGCACCGGCACCGGCTTCGCCGCCTCCCGATTGCGGACCACCCGCCACGAGTGGTCGGCGCCGGTCGAGCTCCGACCGACTGCCGGCCGCTACGCCCTCGCCAGCACTCAGCTGCACGGCAACATCGAGACCGATCGCTTCCAGGGAGACAACCTCGAAGGCCGCACCGCCGAGGCGCGACATCTGATCCGCGAAGCGACCCTCGAGCAGTTCGAGCGTCAGCCCGACTTCCCGCACCACGGCGGCCACGGGCTGGACGAGAGCCTCACCCTGATGCCGGGCTACGACTACTCGGACGGCCACGCCTGGGGAATGTCGGTCGACCTCGGGAGCTGCACGAGCTGCAACGCCTGCGTCATCGCCTGCCAGTCCGAGAACAACATCCCGGTGGTGGGCAAGGATGAGGTGGCCAAGGGCCGCGAGATGCACTGGATCCGGATCGACCGCTACTACCAGGGCGATCTCGAGGACCCGGACGTGCACCACCAGCCGGTGATGTGCATGCATTGCGAGCAGGCGCCCTGCGAGGTGGTCTGCCCGGTGGCGGCCACCGTCCACAGCGACGAGGGGCTCAACGACATGGTCTACAACCGCTGTGTCGGCACCCGCTACTGCGCCAATAACTGCCCTTACAAGGTGCGCCGTTTCAACTTCTTCAAGTACAGCGACACCGAGACGGAGTCGCTCAAGATGCAGCGTAATCCCGACGTCACGGTCCGCACCCGCGGCGTCATGGAGAAGTGCTCTTACTGCGTGCAGCGAATCTCCAAGGCGCGCATCGAGGCGCGCAAGGAGGACCGCCGGGTGCTTGACGGCGAAGTCCAGACCGCCTGTCAGCAGGCGTGCCCGACCGAGGCGATCGTCTTCGGCGATCTCAACGACCTCGAGTCCAGAGTCGCCAAGCGCAAGGCGGAGCCGCACGACTATGGGATCCTGACCGAACTGGGCACCCGGCCGCGCACCAGCTATCTGGCGAAGGTCACCAACCCGAATCCCGGGTGGCCCGGAACGAGCGGCGGCACGACTGAGAAGGGCCACCATGGCTGACCTCTCACCGGACGGTCGGATGGGCAAGCCGCCGGTCCTCGCCCCCGGTCACACTCCGGCGACGGTGACCGACCACATCAGCGCGATCGTCTTGAGACAGACGCCGCGCTGGTGGTGGGTGGCGTTCGGCATCTCTTTCCTCGTGATGCAGCTGCTGCTCGTCGGCATCGCCTACCTGGTCTTCGAGGGTGTCGGTATCTGGGGCGTCAACAACCCGGTCGGCTGGGGCTTCGCTATCATCAACTTCGTCTGGTGGATCGGCATCGGCCACGCCGGCACCTTGATCTCGGCAATCCTGCTCCTGCTGCGCCAGGAGTGGCGCACTTCGATCAACCGCTTCGCCGAGGCGATGACACTGTTTGCCGTCGCCTGCGCGGGCGTCTTCCCCTTGATCCACGTCGGCCGCCCGTGGCTCGCCTACTGGCTGCTGCCGTACCCCAACACGATGGGGTTGTGGCCCAACTTCCGCAGCCCGCTGATCTGGGACGTCTTCGCGGTTTCGACCTACGCGACGGTGTCGGCGCTGTTCTGGTACGTCGGGCTGATTCCCGATCTCGCCACCCTCCGTGACCGCTCCCGCCGCCGGTGGAAGAAGATCGTCTACGGATTCGCCTCGATGGGCTGGCGGGGCCACGCCGCGCACTGGCACAACTACGAGGTCGCCTACCTGCTGCTCGCCGGACTCGCGACTCCGCTCGTCGTCTCGGTCCACACCGTCGTTTCCTTCGACTTCGCGGTCGGCCAGATCGCCGGCTGGCACGCGACGATCTTCCCTCCCTACTTCGTGGCCGGCGCGGTCTTCGCCGGCTTCGCGATGGTGCTCACCCTGGCAATTCCGCTGCGCGAAGCGTTCGGGCTCAAAGACTTCATCACCCTGCGCCACATCCAGAATATGGCGAAGATCATGCTCACCACCGGCTTGATCGTCGGCTACGGCTACCTCGTCGAGATCTTCCTCGCGTTCTACAGCGGCAATCAGTACGAGGAGTTCATGATCCTCAACCGCATCCAAGGGCCGTACAAGATCCACTGGTGGGCGCTGCTGCTGTGCAACGTGCTCGCTCCGCAGCTGATCTGGGTCCGCAGGGTGCGTAACTCCCCGTGGCTCGTTTTTCTCGTCGCCATGTTCGTCAACGTCGGTATGTGGCTCGAGCGCTTCGTCATCGTCGTCACGAGCTTGTCGCGCGACTTCCTACCCTCGTCCTGGGGCACTTACTCCGGGACGCGCTGGGACTGGGCGATCTACGTGGGGACCATCGGCCTCTTCCTCTCGCTGCTCTTCCTCTTCGTGCGCTTCCTGCCGATGATCTCGATCTTCGAGATGCGCACCATCCTGCCCGAGGCCAAGGACGTCCACAAGAAGACCGGAAAGGCACAAGGATGAGCCGCTTCAAGACCGCCGAGGGCAAGAACCTATATGGGCTCATGGCCGAGTTCGACTCGCCCGACAAGCTCGTCGCCGCTTGCTACTCGGCCCGCGATGCCGGCTTCAGGCGCCTCGGCGCCTATACCCCCTACCCGATCGAAGCGGTGTGGGAGGCGATCGATCACCACCGGTCGAAACTGCCTCTGATCGTCCTCGCCGGCGGCCTGATCGGAGCGATCGGCGGTTTCATGCTTCAGTACTGGACCTCGGTCGAGGTCTATCCGATGAACATCGGCGGCCGGCCGTTCAACTCCTGGGTCGCCTTCATCGTCCCCGCCTTCGAGACGACGATCCTCTGCGCGTCATTCGCGGCGGTGCTCGGCATGTTCGCCCTCAACAAGCTGCCTCACCCCTACCATCCGGCGTTCAACGTCGAGCGTTTCGCCGAGGCCTCGCGGGATCGCTACTTCCTGCTCATCACGACCAAGGATCCCGATTTCGATCCGGTTCGCGCCCGCGAGGTCCTCGAGCGCACGCACCCCGTGGAGATCAACGAAGTTG
Organism: Thermoanaerobaculia bacterium; assembly: GCA_945787575.1. Lineage (GTDB taxonomy): Bacteria > Acidobacteriota > Thermoanaerobaculia > Multivoradales > JAHEKO01 > CALZKB01. Next base: position 16,169 of record CALZKB010000024.1, read on the forward strand.
AGGAGTGAGGCGACAAGCCGCCGCGCCTCGGGTCGGCGGGCGCGAAGCCGACGTCGGGCACACGTCCCGACGCTGCCGGCCGTGGGACTGGCACTGTTGTTCCTCGTCGGGTGCCGGCAGGACATGCACGACCAGGCCAAGTACGAGCCGTACGAAGCGAGTGACTTCTTCGCCGACGGCCTGAGCTCACGACGCCCGGTCGAGGGGACCGTCGCCCGCGGTTGGCTGCGTGAAGATTCGCACCTCTACCGCGGGATAGGCGCGGATGGTTCGTTCGCCAAGACGCTACCGGTGCCCGCCACTCGAGATCTTCTCGCCCGCGGCCGGGAGCGTTTCGAGATCTTCTGCTCGCCGTGCCACGGTCGCGTCGGCGACGGACGCGGCATGATCGTCGAACGCGGTTTCAAGCAGCCGGCCTCCTTCCACGACCCACGACTGCGGGCGATGCCGGTCGGCTATTTCTTCGACGTCCAGACCAACGGCTTCGGGCAGATGTCGAGCTACGCCTCTCAGGTCCCGGTTGCCGATCGGTGGGCCATCGCCGCCTACATCCAGGCGCTGCAGTTGAGCCAGAACGTGCCCGTCGAGAAGCTCTCGCGCGACGAGCGCGAACTGCTGGAGAGGATGCAATGAACCATCAGTTCGCCCCACCCAGGCAGGAACTGGCGACGCTCGAGCGCAGGGCCTGGCTCGTCGGCGTCATTGCCAGCCTCGCCACCGGCGCGGGTTTCTTTCTCGATCACACCCAGGCGTTCCGCTCCTATCTCGTCGCCTGGCTGTTCTACGTCGGCATCGCGCTCGGATGCTACGCGGTCGCCCTCCTCCATCAGCTGACCCGCGGTGCCTGGGGACTGATGATCCGCCGAGTGCTCGGCGCCGCCACCCGCACGTTGCCGTTCCTGCTCCTCGGCTTCCTGCCGGTGGTGCTCGGTCTCGAGGAGGTCTTCGCCTGGGCGGGGCCCGAGGCGCTCGACGACCCGCTCGTTCGGCAGAAGGCGTGGTGGCTCAACGAGAGCGGCTTCACCTTTCGGGGCGTCCTCTATTTCGCGATCTGGATCTTCTTTGCCTGGGTCCTCAACCGGATGTCGCTCAAGCAGGACGTGCTGGCGAGCGACAAGCTGTTCCGGAGGATGCAGGCGGTCTCCGCGCCGGCCCTCGTGATCTACGTGCTAACCGCCACTGCGGCCTCGGTCGACTGGCTGATGTCGCTCGATCCTCACTGGTACTCGAGCCTCTTCGGCATTGCATTCGTCGTCGGCCACGGTGTCGCCGGCCTCGCGTTCGCCATCGTCATCGCGCTCTACCTCGCTCGACGCCCACCGCTCAAGGCCGAGCTCAAGCCGCACCATTTCCACGACTACGGCAAACTGCTCCTCGCCTTCGTGATGCTCTGGACCTATATGCAGCTGTCGCAGCTGATCATCATCTGGTCCGGTAATCTGCCGGAGGAGGTCACCTTCTACCTCAACCGAACGGAGGGTGGCTGGAAGTGGCTCACCATCGCCCTGGTGCTCGGCCACTTCGCCTTGCCGTTCGTCCTCCTCCTGTCGCGCGATCTCAAGCGTGACTCCAAGAAGCTCGCTTGGGTGGCGGTTCTTCTCTTGGTGATGAGGTGGTTCGATCTCTATTGGCTGGCGGCGCCCGCCTGGGGCCACGGCGAGGGCACGCACGGCCTCCAGCTCCACTGGCTCGACCTCACCGCCGTCGTCGGGCTTGGCGGTTTGTGGCTCGCTCTCTTTCTGCGGGAGTTGGCCAAGCGGCCACTCCTCCCGGCCTTCGAGCCGTTCTTGAACGAGGCGCTCGAGGAATGAACGAACATCTCGATCGAGAGCTGGGTGTCAAGGCGATCGTCGGCTTCGCCGCCGGTCTGGTCGTCGTGACGGTGGTGAGCGCGGCCCTCCTCTGGTGGCTCTCCGGCTCGCTGCGCGATTGGGAGGCCGCGAAGGACCCGCCGCCGCCGGCTCTCGCCGCCGCGTCCGAGTCGCACACTCCGCCGGCGCCCCGACTCCAGGCCGACCCGGTGGCGGACATCCTTGAGCTGCGAGCTCGGGAGGACGCGGCTCTCAACTCCTTCGGATGGGTCGATCGTGAGGCGGGCATCGCCCGAATCCCCATCGAGCGGGCGATCGAACTGACGGCATCTGCGCCTGAGCATTCCGGCGATAGCCCGGAGCCGATCACCGCGCTTTCTTCCGAGGCCGCACGTACCGAAGATCAGACCGCTGGAGGTCATCCGTGAGGATCTGGGTCGCGGCGTTGATGATGGGCGCCACCGTGGCGAGCGCACAGGTCCAGGACAACACCCTGCCGCCGGCGCTCGAAGGGGTCGCCTTCGAGCAGCGGCTCGGCAGTGACCTGCCGCTCGATGCCCGATTCGTCGACGCGACGGGCAAAGCCATCAGGCTCGGTGAGCTGTTCGGCGATCGTCCGGCGGTGCTGGCTCTCGTCTATTACGAGTGTCCGATGCTCTGTAACCTAGTGCTGAACGGGCTCGTCGCCTCGCTGCGGGCGGTCGATTTCGATCCCGGCCGGGAGTTCGACGTCGTCGCGGTCTCGTTCGACCCCCGTGAAGACCCGGATCTCGCGGCCGCCAAGCGGGCTGGCTACGTCGAAAGCTACGGGCGTGAGGGCACCGAGGCCGGCTGGCACTTCCTCACCGGTGACGCCGAAGCCATCCGGCGGCTGACGGAGGCGGTCGGCTTCCGCTATAACTTCGACGAGGAATCGGGCGAGTTCGCTCATTCGGCGGGTGTCGTCCTGGCGACCGCCGACGGGCGCGTCGCTCGCTACTTTTTCGGGGTCGAATACCCGCCTCGCGATCTGCGTCTCGGGCTGGTCGAAGCCTCCGACAACCGGATAGGCTCCGTCGTCGATCAAGTGCTGCTCTACTGTTTCCACTACGACGCGGTGTCCGGACGCTACAGCTTCGCTACTCTCACCGCGGTCCGTATCGGCGGCGTTCTGACCGTCGCCGTCCTGCTCGGGTTCATGATCACCATGCTGCGGCGCGAGCGCGCCGGAACAGCGGCCCCCGCGAACCTTCGATGAAACTCGGCTTCCCCCTCTTCCCCGACTCAGGCTCGACCCTGGCACCCCAGGTCGATGCGATCTATTTCTTCGGCCTGTTGGTAGCGGCCTTCTTCTCCCTTCTCATCGCGGTCTCCATCTTCTTCCTGGCGTTCAAGTACCGGCGCACGCCCGAGAACCTCGTCGGCAAGCGCGAGAAGGCTGGGCTGCTGCTCGAGATCACCTGGTCGGTCATCCCGTTCGGCATCATGCTGGTGATGTTCGGCTGGGGGGCGAAGGTCTTTTTCACGGCTCAGAGGCCCCCTGAGAACGCCGTCGAATACTACGTCACCGGTAAACAGTGGATGTGGAAGTTCCAGCATCCGGAGGGTCGGCGCGAGATCAACACGCTCCACGTTCCGCTGGGACAGCCGATCAAGCTCATCATGACCTCGGAGGACGTCATCCACTCGTTTTTCGTCCCGGCGTTCCGGGCCAAGATGGACGTGCTGCCCGGGCGCTACACGCACTACTGGTTCGAGGCGACCAAGCCCGGGACCTACAGGCTCTTCTGCGCCGAGTACTGCGGCGCCGAGCACTCCCTGATGGGCGGTTCGATCGTCGTCCTCGAGCCGAGGGAGTACGAAGCTTGGCTCGCCGGGGAACCGGTTGGCGGCGCCGGGCTCGCTTCGGGCGCCGACCTCTTCAAGGCGAAGGCCTGCAATACCTGCCACCGTCCGGACTCGAATCTTCAGGGACCGAGTCTCAGCGGCATCTTCGGGGCGCAAGCCGAGCTTGCCACCGGAGGGTCGATCACGGTCGACGAAGACTACCTGCGCGAGTCGATCCTCGACCCGACCGAGAAGATCGTCAAGGGTTATCAGCCGCTGATGCCGACCTACAGGGGACAACTCTCGGAAGAGGAGCTGATGCAGCTGATCATCTACATCAAGTCAATGAGCGAGGAGTCGGATTCCGTCGGCCCTGAAGCGGCCGGACCTCGTTCCGGCAGAGCGAGCGAGACCGCCTCATGAGCGCCGAGCCGACGGGCCGCACCCACTACCTGAACGCCGACTACGGCGTGAAGTCGTGGCTGCTGACCATCGACCACAAGCGGATCGCGATTCTCTATCTGATCTCGATCACGGTCTTCTTCGCCTTGGGCGGCTTGATGGCAGTCTTGATGCGGCTCGAGCTCGCCACCCCTGTCGGCGACATGGTCCAGCCCGACACCTACAACCGCCTGTTCACCATGCACGGCGTGTTGATGGTCTTCTTCTTCCTCTTGCCGTCGATCCCCGCGGTGCTCGGCAACTTTCTGCTGCCGCTGATGATCGGGGCCAAGGACCTCGCCTTTCCCAAGATCAACCTGGCGAGCTGGTACATCTACTCGATCGGCGGTCTGTTCACCTTGTGGTCGATGCTCCACGGAGGGGTCGACACCGGCTGGACCTTCTACACGCCGTTCTCGACGGCGTTCTCCAACACCTACGTCATCTCGACGGCGGTGGGAGTCTTCATCACCGGTTTCTCGTCGATTCTCACCGGCCTCAACTTCATCGTCACCATCCACCGGATGCGGGCGCCGGGGCTCACCTGGTTCCGGCTGCCGCTCTTCGTCTGGGCGCACTACGCCACCAGCCTCGTCATGGTGCTCGGCACGCCGGTGCTCGCCATCACGATCTTCCTGCTGGGGCTCGAGCGGCTTTTCCACATCGGGATCTTCGACCCTGCGCTGGGCGGCGACCCGGTGCTCTTCCAGCCCATGGGCTGGGTCTACTCGCACCCCGCCGTCTACATCCTGGTGCTCCCCTCGATGGGCGTCGTCTCCGAGATCGTCACCGCCTTCTCTCGCAAGCGGATCTTCGGCTATAAGTTCGTCGCCTACGCCAGCGTCGCAATCGCCGTGCTCGGCTTCCTCGTGTGGGGCCATCACATGTTCGTCTCCAGCCAGTCGCCCTATGCCGGAGTGATCTTCTCGTTCCTCTCGATGCTGGTGGCGGTCCCGTCGGCGATCAAGGTGTTCAATTGGACAGCCACCCTCTATGAGGGGTCGATCTCCTGGGACACCCCGATGCTCTACGCCCTGGGCTTCATCGGTCTCTTCACGATCGGTGGCCTGACCGGGGTGATGCTCGCTACGCTCGGCATCGACATCCACGTTCACGACACCTACTTCGTGGTCGCCCACTTCCACTACATCATGGTCGGTGGGGCGCTGATGGGCTACCTCGGCGGCATGCACTTCTGGTGGCCGAAGATCACCGGGCGGATGTACCCGATCTTCTGGTCGAAACTCTCGGCGCTGGTCATCTTCATCGGCTTCAACTTGACGTTCTTGCCACAGTTCCTCCTCGGCTACCTCGGCATGCCACGTCGCTATCACGCCTATCCGGAGGACTTCCAGGTGCTCAACGTCATGTCCTCGGCAGGCGCCTCGATCCTCGGGATCGGCTACCTGATTCCGTTGGTCTACTTCATCTGGTCGATGCGTTACGGCAAGCGCGCCGAGGACAATCCGTGGGACGCCTTCGGGCTCGAATGGGAGACGTCCTCGCCCCCGCCGACCCACAACTTCCTCGAGACTCCGACGGTGTCCCTCGAAGCTTACGATTACGCCGACCGTGAAGAGAAGCGCCGCGCCGCGGAGGTTTCGGCCTCGGGCGCGGTGGAGCCGGGCTGATGAGCACGAGCGCGGAAGCGAGCCGAGCCGGGACGCCCGAGATCCCGGATTCGAAGAGCAGGGCGTGGGGGCTCGCTCATCACTTCGAGAGCTTCGCCCAGCAGCAGGAGGCGTCCTACCTCGGGATGTGGCTCTTTCTCGTGCAGGAGATCATGTTCTTCGGCGGCCTGTTTCTCGCTTACATCGTCTACCGCACCGGTCACCCGGAGGCTTTCACGAGCGGTAGCCACGAGCTCGACATTACCCTCGGCGGCATCAACACCGTCGTTCTGATCGCCTCGAGCTTGACGATGGCGTTGGCGGTCTGGGCGGCGCAGAAGGGCAGGAGCAAGGGGATCGTCGTCTTCATCATTCTGACGATCCTGCTCGGCGGCGTGTTCCTCGGCATCAAGACCGTCGAGTACAGCCACAAGTGGCACGAGCACCACGTGCCGGGGCCCCACTTCGAGTGGGACGGCCCTGACGCGCCCCACGTCCAGATGTTCTTCAACCTCTACTTCGCGATGACCGGACTCCACGCGCTCCACATGGTGGTCGGAATGGCCCTCCTCGCGGTGATCGCGGTGTGGGCTTGGAGGGGGGCGTTCACCAAGGAGAACCACAACCTCATCGAGGGAATCGGTCTCTACTGGCATTTCGTGGACATCGTCTGGATCTTCCTCTTCCCGCTGCTCTACCTCTTGGGGAGGAATGGCGTATGAGCGATCACGAGCAGGTCACGGGAGTCGGTGCTTACGTCGTCGTCTTCCTCGCCCTGATGGTGCTGACCTCCCTCACGGTGGGTGCCGCTTTCGTCGATCTCGGTCCGTTCAACGACGTCGTCGCCCTGGCGATCGCGTTCACCAAGGCGACCTTGGTGGTGCTCATCTTCATGCACGTTCGCCACGCCAGCCGCCTGACCAAGATCACGGTTGTGGCCGGCTTCCTCTGGCTCCTGATTCTCTTCGGAATCACCCTCACCGACTATTTCAGCCGAGGCTTCCTCGGGTAGCCGGGTCAGGTTTCGGCTTCGGGCTCGGTGTCTTCACCTGCACCCTATGCCTCCACTGGAGCGGGCTCGGCGACTCCCGCAGCACGTCTCGGGCGAGAGGCGGGACTCACCCGGCGACAAAGTCGACGAGCTCGGCGAGCTCGGCCTTCCAACCGCCGATGTTGGACTGGCGGTCCTGCTCGCGCACGAAGCCCGACTCACGCAGATCGAGGATCGTTCCGCCGCCGGCGCGCGGCGTGAGAGTGAACTCCACCAACGTCGAGGGTCCGTCGTCGAGGGGGGTCTCGGCATCGCGTGCCCAGCGCCACGCGACATGGCGTGGGGGGTCGAACGCCTCCACCCGCACGGCGTAGGTGCCGTGGTTGTCCCAGACGAAGTCGCCCTCGGCACCCGGGGCGAGGTCGAAGGCGCCGGCATCGGGGAACCAGCTCGCGAGCTCCCGGCCGTCGGTCACCGCCTTCCACACCCGCTCGGGCTCGGCGTCAAACTCCACTCGTCTTTCGATCGCATCAATCGTCATCTTCTGCCTCCAGATGGCGCCGAAGCCGTTCGAGACGACGATCCCAGGCCGCCGCATAGGGCGCCAGCCATCGGTCGACCGCTTTCAGCGGCTCGGCATTGAGACGGTGGAGCTTCTCGCGCCCCCGCCATTCGACTTCGACCAACCCCGCCGCCTCGAGGACGCCGAGGTGCTTGGTCACGGCTTGCCGGCTCATCGCCAACGGCGCGGCCAATTCGCTCAAGGTGAGCGCCTTGGCTTCCCGCAGACGCTTCAGCAGCTCGCGCCTCGTCGGTTCGGCCAAGGCCTGGAACACCAGCTCCATGGGCGAATTATATGCAACCTTAAAGTTGCATGTCAAGGAATCAAGGCCGACTTCCAACCCAGTCGGCGGAGGGGTTCCGCCGGACGCCCGGTGGCTGCCTTGAGCTACGGCAAGCGTGTCGATGGTGGATTGGTCGCGGCTCGCGCCGTCAGGCGCGGTTGCGGTAGAGATCGGGGTCGACGATCGAGACCATCGCGCGGACATCGAGATCGCGGCCCACGAAATCGGCCAACATCCGCGCGTGGACCTCGGGGTCCTCGATCACCGAGCTGTAATGGAAATCGAGCACCTGCATGTGCGGGGCGCGCTTCAGATGGTAGTTCGCCTTCCACAGATCCGCCTCGAAGAACTCCCGCATCGAAGAGTCCTCCGCCCCCGACTCCTCGCCCCGCCGTTCGAGCATCTTCGCCTGCGAAGCCAACACTTCGGTCAACTCACGGCGCATGAAAACGACCTTGTAGTTGTTGTCCGAGGGAAGGTGGCGCAGCAGGTAGGAGATGATCTTGACGGCCCTTCCCCGCGTAGCCTTGAGCCACTCCTTGTCGACCTCCTTCGCGAGATCGAGCACCCGGTCGTCCTCGTAGTATCCCTTCGGGTTGTCCTCGTCGGCAGCGCGATTGCCGTCCGTCACCGTCGAGATCCCACCCGCCTCGAGCATCTTCATCGCCATCGAAGTACCCGAGCGGGGCAGCCCGGAGACCACGATGATCGGATCTCCGTAGATCCTCCTGCGAAACCAACCTACGACCTTGCTGCGCAACGCTCGGGATCTCCTTGAACTCGGCTCGAACTCGAGATTTGGGGGGAAGCGCGTGGACTCAGGATGCGTCTTCGAGCCCCGGCGTGCAATAGGATAGTATGCCGCGCAGTCAGGCACTAGCCCCCGATTCTCGAGGGGCCTCCCATCCACGGACAACCCGTCTATTCATGGCCGAACACGGAATCACCGTGCAAGCGCTTTTCCCCGGAAGAGCGATCGCGCGCGCGTGGCCGTTGGCGATCGCTCTGGCCGCCTGCCTGGCGGCACCGGCCGCTGCCTACATCGGGCCCGGCGCCGGCTTCGCCATGGCGACTTCGATCGGCGTCGTCTTCTTCACCGTCATCATCGCTATCGTCGCCGTCCTCACTTGGCCGTTCCGGATGGTCTGGCGGTGGATTCGCCGCCCGTCGAAACCGAGGGCTCGGGTGCGGCGCCTCATCTTTCTCGGCCTCGACGGCCAGGATCCTCGGCTCACCGAGAAGTGGATGGCCGACGGCAAGCTCCCGAACTTCGAGAAACTCGCCGAGCTGGGCTGCTACCACCGGCTTCACAGCACCTATCCGTCGATCTCGCCGGTCGCCTGGTCGTCGTTCGCCACCGGCGTACAGCCAGCCAAGCACAACATCTTCGACTTCCTGAGCCGGGACCGAAGAAGCTACCTGCCGCTTATCTCGTCGACCAGCATCGAGACGGTCGAGCGTCGCGGTGCGACGCTCCTCAAGAAGCTGCGCCTCGGCCGCTATCGCTTCCCGACCGAGAAAGCCCAGATCCGACTCTTGCGCAAGGCCAAGCCGTACTGGACGATCCTGGGAGAACACTACATCTGGAGCACGGTACTGCGAGTCCCCATCACCTTTCCGCCCGACCGTTTCTACGGTGCGCAGCTCGGAGCGATGTCGATCCCCGATCTGCTCGGTACCCAGGGCACCTTCGTGCTCTTCACCACCCGCGAGACCGACGCCGAGTTCAAGGAAGGTGGAACCCGAGTGGCTCTCGCGGGTGGCGAGGGGCGCTACGAAACGACGATCCAGGGCCCGGAGAACGCCTTCCTCGAAGGGGAGCCTCCCCTCGAGCTGCCGTTGACGATCACTGTCGACCGGCAGGCCGGGGTCGCCACCGTCGAACTCGACGGCGAGGCGATCACCCTGCGACCGGGCGAGCTTTCCGACTGGGTCAGTCTCGAGTTCCCCGCCGCCCCCACCGTCAAGGTCTCGGCGCTCGCGCGTCTGCAGATCACCGAGATGGACGAGCACGTCTCGCTATACCTGACCCCGCTGAACATCGCGCCCGAGAACCCGGCGATGCCGATCTCGCACCCCGGCTACTATGCCAACTACCTGGCCAAGAAGGTCGGGCCGTACGCCACGCTTGGTCTCGCCGAAGACACCTGGGCGCTCAACGAGGACGTCACCGACGACGCCACGTTCCTCAAGCAGAGCTACGACATCGACAGGGAGCGCGAAGGGATGTTCTTCGCGGCACTCGACCGGCTGCAAAAAGGCTCCCTGGTCTGCGTTTTCGACGGCACCGACCGCATCCAGCACATGTTCTGGCGTTACCTGGAAGACGGTCACCCGGCCGGTCACGGCAAGGAGGACGCCGAGCACAAGAACGCGATCGAAGAGCTCTACCAGCACAACGACGCCCTGCTCGGCCGCACCATGAAGAAGCTCAGGAAGGGCGATCTGCTATTCGTCGTCTCCGATCACGGTTTCACCTCTTTCCGCCGTGGCGTCAACATCAACGCCTGGCTCCTGGCCAACGGCTACCTTCACCTGAAGGACGGCGCCGAGGGCTCGAGCGAATGGCTGACCGACGTCGACTGGTCGCGGACTCGGGCCTACAGTCTCGGCCTGGCCGGAATGTACCTCAACCTCGAGGGCCGGGAATCCCAGGGCATCGTCAAGCCGGGCGCCGAAGCCCAGGCGCTCAGGGACGAGTTGGTCGCCAAGCTCAGCGGGCTCGTCGACGACGAGGCCGGCGAGATCGGCATCACCGAGCTTTTCGACACCGCCAAGCTCTATGAGGGGCCCTACCTCGACAATGCGCCCGACCTGCTCTTCGGCTTCAACAGCGGCTACCGCACCTCTTGGGACTGTGCCACCGGCGTCGTCACGGGACCGGTCTTCGAGGACAACGCCAAGGCATGGAGCGGCGACCACTGCGTCGACCCGCGACAGGTGCCGGGCGTGATGTTCTGCAACTACCCGATCGACGACGACGATCCCGCGCTGATGGATATGGCACCGACGGCGCTCGAGCTTTTCGGCATCGAGCCGCCCGCTCACATGGACGGCAAGCCGCTCTTTGGATCGCAGACCGAGTTCGATCCCCAGCGCGGATCGGCGACCGCCAGCGCCGCGATCGGGGCGACTTCATGAACATCCGAATCGTTTTCGGTTACTTGCTCGTCGCCGCGCTGCTCACCGTCGGTGGGTGCGGCCGAGCCCATCGCGAGACCGGCAAGCAGCTGGTCGTCATCGGCATCGACGGGATGGACTGGGACTACGCTCAGCGAATGATCTCGAAGGGTCGGATGCCGGCGTTGGCGCAGCTGCAGCGCGAAGGCACCGCCGCTCCGCTCGGCACCTCGATCCCACCGCTCTCCCCGATCGCCTGGTCGAACTTCATGACCGGCACCGACTCCGGAACCCACGGCATCTTCGACTTCCTCCATCGCGACCGCGAGAGCTACTTCCCGACCTCCTCGCTTTCCAAGTCCGAGCAGGGTGAACCGGGGCCTTGCTTCGGCAGGTACAGGCTGCCGGCGGACGGCACGTTCGAGATGCTCCGCCGTGGCGACCCGTTCTGGAAACCGCTCGAAGAAGACGGCGTCGAATCGTGGATCCTCCGGATGCCCGTCAACTTCCCACCTTCGGGTCTCGCTACCCGCGAGCTGTCCGGGATGGGGACGCCGGACCTCACCGGTTCGCTCGGCGAGTTCTCGTTCTTCACCTCGGCGCTTTTCTACGAGGACGTCGGGAGCGGCGGCAAGGTCTACCCTCTCGATCTCTGGGAGGATCGCGCCGAAGGCACGCTCTATGGGCCCGAGAACATCTACCTGTGTGAGCGGGCCAAAGCCGAAACCCCCCTCATCGTCTACTTCGACTCCGAGGAGGCGGTCGCCAAGGTGATGATCGGCGACACGGAGACGATCCTCGAGGCTGGGGAATGGAGCGATTGGGTCACCGTTACCTTCGAGCTCGCTCCGACCCAGTCGCTGACCGCCAAGGTCCGCCTTTATTTGCGCGCGGTGCGCCCCGAAGTCGAGCTCTACGTCTCCCCGCTCCAGATCGATCCGATGGCTCCGGTCATGCCGATCTCGACCCCCGCCGACTTTGCCGCCGAGCTGGCGAAGACCACGGGTGGGTTCTACACCCAGGGGATGCCCGAGGACACCAAGGCCGCTACCGAGAGTCTCTTCTCGATCGACGAGTTCCTCGCCCAGGCCCGCATCGCCAGTCACGAGATCAGCGCGGCGAAGTACGCGGAGGTCGTGCCCGAGCTCTACGAGCGGGCCGACCGGATGGTCGCCAAGGCTCTCGAGAAGCTCCCGGACGCGACCATCGTCGTGATGTCCGATCACGGTTTCTCGAGCTGGCGGCGATCGATGAACCTCAACAGCTGGCTGCGCGACGAGGGCTACCTGGTGTTGAAGGATCCCTCGCTCGCCAAGGATCCAGGTCTTTTTCGCAACGTCGATTGGGCGCGTACCCGCGCCTACGGGGTGGGCTTCAATGGTCTCTACGTCAACCAGCGGGGTCGGGAGAGCAACGGGATCGTCGATCCCGTCGGCGCGGCCGATCTTCTCGACGAGATCGGCGCGAAGCTCCTCGAGACCGTTGATCCGAAGACCGGCGCACCGGCAGTAACCCGGGTCTACCCCTCGCACCGGGTCTTCTCCGACGGTGGCGCGCTCGAGATCGGCCCCGACATGGTCGTCGGCTACGCCAAGGGGAGCCGCGGGTCGAACGACGGGGCTCTTGGCGAGATCGAGCCGGAGGTCTTCAGCGACAACACCGGCGCATGGACGGCGGACCACAGCATGGACCACGAGAGCGTGCCCGGCGTGCTGTTCACCAACAAACCCCTATCCAATCCGGCCCCGACACTCACCGACCTCGCTTTTGCCGTGGTCGCCGAGTTCGGGATCGACGAGTTCCCGGTCGACACGACCGGCCAGTAGGAGGCCCGCACATGTTCGGAGGCGACAAGATCAAACTCGACAAGGAGCTGATGGAGAAGGTGAAGAGGATCGCCGACATCGCCGGCTACTCGTCCGCCACCGAGTTCGTCACCCACGCGCTCGAGAAAGAGCTAGCCAAGATCGAGGGCGAGGGCGAAGCCCTCTCCGAAGCAGAGATCAAGAAACGCCTGCAAGGGCTCGGCTACATCTCCTAGCTCTCCCCGTTTCCCCACCGCTCCCCCAGTGGAAACCTTCAACGCCCTACTGCGCTCGGCGTTCGACGCCCTACTCGGCGTCCTCGCCGGCCTGCCCGAGTGGGTGGCGCTCGCCGTGTTGGCGATGCTGGTCACCCTCTTGATCCTGCCGGTCATCCGATGGACCTTCAACCACTCTCTGGCAGAGCGATTCAAGCGGGGAATCTACTCCGGCCTGTTCGAGATTCGGCTCTTCAACGACCGGCTGGGTGCGACCTTCCGCGGCCTCTTCGACGTGTTGCGAAGCACCGTCGCGTACATGGGTGCTTGGCTGCTGCCGCTCGTGGTGATGAGTATCCCGATGCTTCCGATCTTCGCTCATCTCCACTTCCACTACGGCTACTCCGGCCTCGAGCCCGGCAGCTCGACCGTCCTCAAAGCGGAGTTCGCCGCCGATCGCGAAGCGGCGAAGCCGGAGGTCTCGATCGTCGCGCCCGCCGGACTGTCAGTCGACACTCCGGCTCTCTGGATCCCCGCTCAGCGCGAGCTCAGCTGGCGTCTCTCGGCGGTGGAGCCGGGCGACTATGTCGTCGAGATTGAAATCGACGGTGAGCGCTATGACAAGACGGTCGTCGTTTCGGAGGGGAGCGCCCGTCGCTCGCCGCTGCGCCCCGCTCGGGGCTTCCTCGACCAGCTCATCTATCCGGCCGAGCCACCCCTGCCGGCGGCCAGCCCGCTCGCCAAGATCACGCTCGACTACCCGGAGAGGTCGAGCTTCCTCTTCGTTCCAGGCTGGTGCTGGCTCTTGATCGCTCTCTCGATTCCGTTCTTCCTTCTCTTCAAGGGGTGGTTTGGCGTCGAGCTCTGACGCTGCGCCGATCCTCGTCGCGCTGTTCCTGGTGACCCTCCTCTGGGGGGCGGCCTGGGTCGAGGTGCCCACGGCTCTCGGCATCGGCCTGCTCGTCGTCGCCGGTCTCGCGACCGCGCTCCTGTGCCTTTGGACTCGGCGGCGCGCCGCCGCTGTGGTGGGTGTCGCCTGCGTCGCCGCTATCGCACTTTTCGTCATCGACGTCCTCGTTCTGGAACGCCGAGCCCTGCTAGTCACCAACCGCACCGACTTCGTCGTCGAGCCGCCTGACACCCTGACTCTGCTCGACTTCAACGTGCTCCACGGCTACTCGGAGTTCCCCCAGCAGGAAGCGCGCGCCGAGCGCACGATCGCGGCCATCGCCGCCCTCGATCCCGACGTCATCGTCCTGCAGGAAGCGTGGCGCACGCGCCGCCACGGCGACTTCGTCGAACGGCTGGGAGAGGCCTTGGGCATGAACGGTGCCTTCGCCCGCGCCAACGGGAGCCTCGAGCGGATCGGATTCGAAGAGGGTGAAGCGATTCTCAGCCGATATCCGATCGTCCAGGCAACCCGCACCCAGCTCCGGCCCCGGAAGCCGTTCTTCGAACGACGGGTCGCTTTGGCTTGCGTGGTCGACCTCGGCGGCGGCGAGACCCTCACCGTCGTCGGCACCCACCTCGACCACCGCGACCCGGCTACCGCCGACTCCCAAGCCGCTCATGTCGTCGATTGGATCGACCCGTTGCGGGGACCCATCGTCGCCGGCGACCTGAACGCACCGAGTGGCAGCCGCGCGGTCGCTCTGTTCGAGCAGTTGGGCTTCATCGACCTCCTGCCCGGCGGGATCGATCATGTGCTGTTCCCGGCTTCGTCGCCTTGGCAGGTCGAGCGAGTCGATTGGACGCTGCGACCCGATGACCTCGAGGAGCTGCTCGGCTTCAAAGCCGAAATCTCCGATCACCCCGGGATCGTCGTCGAGCTCCGCAGGGCTCGACGCCCGGCGGGCGCTCGCTGAGGCCGGTTGCCTTGAGCACGCCGAAGGACAGCACACGGCGGCCTGCCGTTCCGAGGCGGCGAGCCGCCGCCCGGGTTGAGGCCTTCGCGGCCGTCCGCTACGCTCCCGGAGCCGATGAGCTTCCAGCCTCCCGATCGGTTCAATATCGCCGACTACTTCCTCGACGACCGCATCGCCCAGGGCGACGGCGAGCGCACGGCGCTGCGTATCGGCGACGCCACTCATACCTATGCCGAGGTTCAGGCGGCGGCCAATCGCTTTGCCGGAGCGCTGCAGAAGCTCGACGTGCGACCCGAGGAGCGGGTGATGATCGCCATGGCGGACGGGCTGCCGTGGGTGGCCACGTTCTTCGGCATCTTGAAGCTCGGTGCCGTGGTAGTCATGGTCAACCCGAAGCTCAAGGCCGACAATCTGGCGCGGCTCTTCGATTACGTCGAGCCCGAGCTGGTGGTCGTCGACGCCGAGGAGCTGGCGCAGTTCTCGGCAGCGGCCGAGGGCGCCGCGCGGCCGCCGCGCTTGCTCGTCCACGGCGGCGGTGACGGTGCCGGCCACGCCCGCCACGAGGAGCTGACGCTGGCCGCCAAGCCGGACTTCGAAAATGCTCCAACCCACCGTGACGACCCCGCCATCTGGCTCTTTTCCGGCGGCACGACGGGCCTGCCCAAAGGCGTGGTCCAGAGTCACGCCTCGTTCGCCAACACCACCGAGCTCTACGCCAAAGGCACGCTCGGATACTCGGAGGACGACGTCACTCTCTCGGTGCCGAAGCTCTTCTTCGGCTACGCCACCGGCTCGAACCTGCTCTTTCCCTTCGCCGTCGGGGCGACCGTCGTTCTCTTTCCCCAACATCCGACGGCCGAGCTGCTATTCGAGCTCATCGAGCACTTCGAGCCGACCGTCCTCATCAACGTGCCCAAGATGGTCAACCAGATGGTCAGTCACCCCGACGCCCGAGCTCACGATCTGTCTACGCTGCGTTTTTCCACCTCCGCCGGCGAGGCACTCCCGGTACCGCTCTATCACCGCTGGAGAGAGACCTTCGGCGTCGAGCTCCTCGATGGTCTCGGCACGGCCGAGATGTGGCACATCTTCGTTACCAACCGGCCCGGCGACGTCAAGCCGGGCACTCTCGGCCGCGTCGTCGAGGGGTTCGAGATCGAAGTTCGCGACGACGCCGGAAACCCGGTCGGTGTCGGCGAGCCCGGCAAGATGTGGGTGCGCGGCAGTTCCAGGGCGATCGGATACTGGCGCAACGCCGGACGCAACCACGAGGCCTTCCAAGGGGAGTGGTTCGTCGGCGGCGATCTGATCTCCCGTGACGCCGACGGCTACATCAGCTACTGCGGACGCGGCGACGACGTCCTCAAGGTCGGCGGCAAGTGGCTGGCACCACAGGAGGTCGAGAGCTGCCTGATGCGCCATCCGGCCGTGCGCGAGTGCGCGGTCGTGGGAGTCGAGAGTCGCGATGGTCTGACGAAGCCGGTCGCCTTCGTCTTGGCTCGGAACGACGACGACGATCTCGACGAGACCCTCAAGCAGCATGTCCTCGACCACCTCGACGCTTACAAACATCCCCGGCGGGTGATCCTCGTCGAAGACCTCCCGCGAACCCACCTCGGTAAGATCGATCGCGGCGCGCTCAAAGAGCTCGCTCGAGAATAGAACCGGAAATCTTCCTGTTCACGTACCGGAGATGATGTTGCGCCTCCATCCCGCCCTACTCGCCGGCCTCGTCCTCGTGACGCTGCCGATGGCCCCGCCCGCCGCCCGAGCTGCGGATTCACCGCTCGACTTCACGGCCACCGCCCTCGACGGATCGGAGTTCGACCTTGCCACGCTCGCAGGCAAGGTGGTCCTCCTCGATTTTTGGGGTACCTGGTGCGCTCCGTGCGTCCACGCCTTTCCCAAGCTCAACCGACTCCACGCCGATTTCGGCGACCGGCTCGAAGTCGTCGGGCTCGCCTTCTACTCGGGCGAGCCGGCCGCTATCGCGGCGTTCGCCGCCGAGCACGAGCTCGACTACACCGTGCTCGCCGGGCACGAGGAGGCGATCGAACGTTTTGCAGTATTCGCTTTCCCGAGCTACGTCTTGATCTCAGCCGACGGCGAAGTGCTCTTCAGCCAAGCGGGAGAGATGGCGGATCTCTACGAGCGAGTCGCGGCGCATCTCGACGGCGAAGGGGCGTCCGCTCAGAGCGCCGTCGCCGCAAACGCCGACCGATAGTCGGCAAGACGCGATCGCAGCCACTCGGGAATCGGGGTCTTCTCGAAGCTGTCGAGATCGATGTTGACGGTGGCGACCCTCCCGACCGCATGCGCAGCATCGCCTCCACGGGTGAAGACCGTATAGTTCCAGACCACCGAGGTGGTGCCGATCCGCTCGATCAACACCTCGATCTCGACGAAATCCCCGTAGCGCAGCGGCACTTTGAAATCGACCTCGAGATGGACCGTCGGATGGCCCAGCTTGTGTTCGTTCATCACCTGTGGGTAGTCGATCCCCACGACGTCGCGGAAGAACTGCTCCATGGCGACGTGGAAGTAGTGGATGAAACGCGGGTAGTAGACGATCCCCGCCTGGTCGATGTCGCCGAACTGGACCTCGAGGTGGGCGCGGTAGGGGGCGGTCATCCGCCGATTCTACCGGTGCGGCGAAGGAGCGATCTCGGGCGTCCATAGGGTAGCTTGCACCCTGGACGCGGCACAGGAGCGCCAGGCCGGGGGAGCCCTACCGTCTCAGCTGTCTGCTCGAACACTGGGACGAGTATCCGTGCGGCACCGAGCTCGACGTCCTTGCGGAGAGCAGCGTCCGCGAGGAGCAGGCCACCTTCTGTGTCAGCGAGGATCGTTAGGGCGCTTACGAGTGTGTGGCCGACCATGGAGACGAGTACCTGAGCGCCTGTATCTCTCGAGGAGTGTCTCGGCGACTTCGCAGACGACTGGGCTCGGAGTGTCTGCAGAAGAACGAGTCCGACTACCGGATCGCGTGCGTCGACGACCACGGTAAGGACTACTTCGACGACTGTGTAGACGAGGCCGGTCGGGACTGCCTCGACGACCGGGGAGAGGACTACTACGGCGAGTGTCTCGACTTCGACGTCTCCGGGCTTGGCGCTGACTGCCTGGACGTCCACAGAGCCGACTACCGCCTGAGTTGCCTCCTCGAGCACGCCAGCGAGTACGGACCGCGCTGCCAGCAATGGGAGCAGCGTGTCCCTTGACCACCGTGGTGCCTGAGCCCGTCACACCCGCGCGGCCTGTCGGATCGCCGTTGCCAGCTCCAGCGGCTCGTCGGTACCGATCCGAAAGCACGTGCCGGAATCGAGCTCGAGCTCGACGGTTCGCTCGTCACCGCGACCCTCAAAGAGCCTAACAGCCAGCCGATGACCACGAAGAGAAAGCCGCACCCGATCAGCACCCAGACGAAGACGGTCGTCACTTCCGACGGCGCCGAGGCACCGACCAGCGCGAACACCGTCGCCTCGAAGACGAGGGCCGTCAGCAGAGCGACCCAGATGATCGTGCCCGATTGACGGTGGCTGTAGCTCTCTAGCCTCACGACTGGGCTTACGTTCGGCGAGCAGAGCCGATTCCCGCGAGCGCATTCATGCTGGCGAACTTATCGTCGTGCCTCGAGACTCCCAGGTCCTGACCAGAGTCGACCCCTAGACCGACTCTGCTCGCTTGCGCCAGTAACGCACGATGCCGTCCACCGACATGTGTCGAGGGTTTGCCGCCTTGTAGGTACCTAGCAGCCTGGGATCGACCCCGAAGCTCGTGATCCGCTCTTGGGTCCAATCGCCGAAGCGGTCGATCATGGCGGCGCGGTCGAGGTCCGCTTCCATCATTTCGCGGACAAACGCCGCGGTCTCCTCGAGCGCTGCCTCGAGGCCGTCGAACTGCTCTTCGACCCCGGTGGTAGCGCCGAAATGCGTCGGGTAGATGGTCGTGAGGGCCTGATCGCGCAGCCGCACGAGGGTCTCCTTCCACGCCTCGAGATCGAACTCGGGGGGTGGTGCAGGCAGATCGACCCATCGCGTCCCCGGAAGACGGATTCCGGCGGCATCGCCGGTGAAAGCGATCTCTCCAAGTCGGAAAACGTGGTGGTGTCGGGCATGGCCGGGAGTGTCCAGGGCGGTGAAGGTCAAGCCGCCAGCCCGGATCGTCTCGCCGTCGTGCACGGCTACTACCCGGTCAAGGGGTGCGGGCAGGATCTGGCCCCAGAGCTCCTCCATCTCATCGCCGTAGATGCGGGTGGCGCTGGCCACCAGCTTCGACGGATCGATCAGATGCGGCGCGCCGGCCGGATGGACGTATACCGTGGCCCCCCGATCGGCCCACCAGCCAGCTGCTCCCGCATGGTCGAGGTGGATATGAGTCACCAGCACGTGACGGATCTCCTCGGGATCCACGCCGTGCTCGGCCAGCCGACCGAGCAGCGTGGACAGCGTCGAGGCCGGCCCGGTCTCCACCAGCACGGGGCCCTCCGACCCGAAGACCAGATAGGCGGCGATTGCGTGAGGTTTGCCCTGAAAGTCCAAGTCGAGAGTCTCGATGCGCACTGTGCTCCTCTTGTGGATAGCTGCTCCGGTGACCGATGCGCTCTCCCTCGGCGACGAGGACGAAGACGAGCCTACTATCTTCGACTCAAGAAGTCCGTGATACGGATAGGGTGTCGTCATCCCGTTCCGGCTGCGAATGCGGATCTCCCCCCGACCATGCGTTGCGGTCGGCAAGCGCGCCGACTGGCAAGAGCGTTGGCTACAGAATCCAGGCGTACCCGACCTTGACGAAGAAGGTGCGGTCTCTCGGTGAGGTCGATCCCCTGCAGGCCGTGTCTGTTGCTCGAGTAGCCGGCGAACAGCGCGGTCTGCGCGTTGAGCTTCCTCTTTCTTCTTGTTCATGGCCGCCGGTTACGGCCGGGCAGCCTGGTCTCTGACCGTTTCGTAGCCCACGATCTCGGTCGCCACCTCCGCACCGGGAGGACGAGGCCGAGAGAGCCGGTCTCGAGCTCTGACGATGAGCCCTTGCGACTCGGGCGTAACGACCTTGCACGCCCGTTCGCCAGCTAAGAGAGAAAACGTCCACTGTTCCCCGACCTCTGGACAAGGAGCCCACACGATGAGCCATGCTTGCTTCAACCGCCTCGCGGTCCTGCTGCTGGTCCTGGCAGCGCCGGGCTGCTCACTCAACATCGCCAGCGTCTCATCCCCCGATATCAACTGCCGCTTCGACAACGACTGCACTATCACCGTCAACGACTCGATCGGTGCCATCCCGGTCCCGCTCGCCACTCCCGACGGGCGGCTGCAGTCGCGCACCCAGCCTCCCGGAGAGCCCGGCACCCCCGGCCAAGGCCTGTACGCCTACGAATATCGGGTCGACCTCACCCCAGCGGGCGCGCTGACAGCGCAGATCTGTGTCGATAGTCTGAGTCTCGACTTCGGGGCGATCGAGCCTCTCGACTACGACGTCGACGGCGACCTCGACGACGTCTACGTCGTCACCGCCGGAGGCCTGGGCTCGGTGGCGCCGTTCCGCGCCCGGCGCAACGGCGACCGTGTCACCTTTACGTTCAACCCCCCGGTCTGCCCCGGCAACGCCCCGGGCAATGGCGAGACCAGCTACTTCTTCGGCCTGGCCTCGACCGATCCACATCAGCCTGTCTCCGCAACCGTCGGCTTCACCGACGGCACCTCCATCGAGGCCACCGCACGCGCACCGAGTTGACTGGCATCCCGCTCGACTCCGGACCTGGTAATCCGGTCCATTCCGAGTCTCGAAATGAGGTTCGGTCTGGGCCGGTCGCACATCGAGACCGGCGCCGCAGCCGATATGCTGACCCCGTGCAACCCCGTTTCTTTGCCACCGCCGGCGAGTTCGGCGCCTGGCTG
The DNA here is from genome assembly GCA_945787575.1 of Thermoanaerobaculia bacterium. Taxonomy (GTDB): domain Bacteria; phylum Acidobacteriota; class Thermoanaerobaculia; order Multivoradales; family JAHEKO01; genus CALZKB01. The sequence goes on from CALZKB010000024.1 coordinate 36,572, forward strand.
GCAGAACACCATGCCACCCAAACCGAGCTCTGGGTAGGGTTCTACAAGAGGCACAGCTCGCGGCCGAGCATGACCTGGCCCGAGTCCGTCGACGAGGCTCTGTGCCATGGATGGATCGATGGCGTGCGCAAGCGGCTCGACGACGAGAGGTACGTCATTCGCTTCACTCCACGCAAGCCGCGCAGCGGGTGGAGCGCGGTGAACATCCGCAACATGAAGCGACTGCTTGCCGCCAGCCGAGTACAGCCCGCCGGGCTCGAGGAGTGGGAGAACCGGTCGAAGAAGAAGTCCGGCTACTCCTACGAACAGCGGCGAGCCGCACGCTTCGAGAGCGCGCAGCGGGAGCGTTTCGAGGCCGATGCCGCCGCCTGGGAGTATTTCAACGCACAGGCCCCTTGGTATCGGCGCACCGCGACGCACTGGGTGATGAGCGCCGAGCGAGAGGCGACCCGCGAGCGGCGGCTCGACAAGCTCATCGAGTTCTCGGCTCGCGGCGAGCCGATCCCACCGCTGCGGCGCAGTTAGCCGTTGGTGGCTAGCAGCGACCTGGCGCCGAGTTACGAACGGCGCGGCTTTCCCGCCTGATACTGCCCGGGCCACCAGACGTCCCACTGCTCGTAGTGCTCCGCCGCGTGGAGCGTCAGGTAAGGATCGCGCAGATGAGGCCGCGCCATGAACGCCAGATCGGCCCGGCCGGCCGCGAGCACGGTGTTGGCGTGGTCACTGCCGAGCAGCGCGCCCACGGCGGCGACCGGGACGCGCGCTTCGTAACGGATCTTCTCGGCAAACGGCACCTGGTACATGCGGCCGTAGACGATCTCGGAGTCGGGCACGTTGCCGCCTGAGGAAACGTCGATCAGATCGCACCCCGCGTCCTTGAGCCGGCGCGCGATCGCTACCGCTTCCTCGGGCGTCGTGCCGGAGCCGTCCGGCATCCAGTCGCTCGCCGAGATCCGCGCCAGGAGCGGTCTGTCGTCCGGCCACGCGTCGCGCACCGCGCGCACCACTTCGAGCGGAAAGCGCAGCCGGTTGTCGAGACTGCCTCCGAATTCGTCCTGCCGCAGGTTCGCCAGCGGCGAGAGGAAGCTCGACAGCAGGTAGCCGTGGGCGAGGTGAAGCTCGATCAGGTCGAAGCCCGCCTCCGCGGAGCGCTCGGTGGCGGCAACGAACGCATCCCGAACGGCGTCCATGTTCGCACGGTCCATCGCCTTGGGCACTGGCCAATCCGGCCGGAACGGAACCGCCGAAGGGGCGAGCGTCCTCCAGCCGCCCTCCTCGGCCGCCAACGGGGTGTCGTCGCCCTCCCAAGGATGCAGGGTCGAGCCTTTGCGTCCGGCGTGAGCAAGCTGGATGCCGATCTTCGCCGGGGTGTGTCGATGCACATAGTCGACGATTCGGCGCCAGGCCGCCACGTGCTCGTGGGCGTACATTCCGGCGCAGCCGTGGCTGATCCGCCCTTCAGGGGTGACGTCGGTCATCTCGGTGATCACCAGTCCGGCGCCGCCGAGCGCCCGGCTTCCGAGATGGACGAGATGCCAGTCGTCGACGGAGCCGTCGACCGCCGAGTACTGGCACATCGGGCTGACCACCACCCGGTTGACGAGCTTCAGCCCGCGCAGGCGGAGCGGGGTGAAGATCGGCGGCTTTGCTTTGCCGTCGGGCTCTGGCTTTGCCCCTTCGCGGGCGGCGAACGCGGCATCGACCCGCGCGACCAGATCGGGATCGCGTTGCCGGAGGTTGTCGTAGGTGATCCGTTTCGAGCGGGTCATGAGGTTGAATGTGAAGGTGTCGGGATCCTGCTCGAAGTAGCGCGCCGAGTTCTCGAACCACTCGAGACTGGTCTGTGCCGCTTTTTGGAACTTGAGGACGTCGACCCACCGTGCCTCCTGGTAGGCAGCGAGAGCCGCCGGCAGGTCGCGGATGCCGAGACGCTCGAAGGTCTCGGCCAGGATCATCGCGTCCTCCATCGCCATTTTGGTACCCGAGCCGATCGAGAAATGCGCGGTGTGGGCCGCGTCGCCCAGCAGGACGATGTTCTCGTATATCCAGCGTTCGCAACGGACGGTCGGAAACGTCCGCCACAGGGAGCGATTGCTCAACAGGCGATGGCCGTCGAGCTCCTCGGCGAAGAGCTGCTCGCAGTAGGCGACGGTCTCCTCCTCGCTCGCGTTCTCGAGCCCGGCACGCTGCCAGACCTCCTCGCGGCACTCGACAATCCAGGTGGCGAGCCCCTCGGAAAAGGGGTAGGCGTGAACCTGAAAGAGGCCGTGCTCGTTTTCCTTGAAGATGAAGGTGAACGCCTCGAGCGGCTTGTCGGTGCCGAGCCAGGTGAACTTGCAGCGCCGCCAATCGAGAGTGGGCCGAAACCGCTCGGCCAACTCGCCTCGAACGAACGAGTTGACCCCGTCGGCCGCCAGCACGAGGTCGGCGTCGGCGATCTCGGACAGAGAGGCGATCTCGCGCTCGAACTCGAGCTCGACGCCGAGCTCCCGGCAGCGGCGTTGCAGGATGAGCAAGAGCTCCTTGCGTTCGAGTGCGGCGAATCCGTGGCCGGTCGAGACGACCTTCCGGCCGCCGACGAAGGTCTCGATGTCACGCCAGTAGCGGAATCTCGCCGTGATCTCGGCGTAGCTCTCCGCGTCCGCGGCCTCGAAGTTCTCGAGCGTCTCATCGGAGAAGACGACCCCCCAACCGAAGGTGTCGTCCGCCCGGTTGCGCTCGACGACCCGCATCGACACCTCGGGGCGAGCCTTCTTGATGAGGATGGCGAAGTAGAGGCCAGCCGGTCCACCCCCCACGCTCAAGATTCTCATCGGGCTCGATCCAGCGGGCTGAGCCGGGAGGCGTCCGGGCTCACCACCAACAGTCGCAACGGCCGATCCTTGGCGAGGATTCGTTGGCAACGGACGTAGCGATGGGGCATCGCCGCGAGCTCCGAGAACGGCTCGAAGGTGTGATGCACGGTGAAGATCGCGATCGACTGCTCGGTCAGCAGCGTTCGGATCTCGCTCCAAAAATCGGCCAGCGACCAGTGGAACCCGACGCCGTAGAACGAGTAGACCAGGTCGTACGGACCGGGCAGCCGGTCCAATCGATAGCCGAGAGCGTGAGCGTCGAACAGACTGCAGCCGGTGACCCCGTTGTGAGCGAGCACCAGTTCGAGGCTCGCGAGATCGCCGCAGAACGAATCGCTCGAGCGCGGCGCGTTGAGCGGGTACTTCCGGGCGTCACCATCCGCTTCGTAAAGGTGGAACTCGGCTTTCGACCAGCCCATCTTCTTTCTCAAGAAGACCACCGAGCGGCCCATCCCGGGGCCGATCTCGAGCACCTTGCGAGGCTCGGCGATGGTCTCCAGAAGCGGCGCCAGGGCGTCGTACTCGGCCCAGCTCGAGCCGTTCTGCGAGAGCTCCCAGACCCGGCGCGACTCTTCATCGCCGTGCAGCGAGAACTGGGGAGTGATCGCCTTGATCGCGCGAATCAGCTCGCGGGTCAGCGGCGGAGCCTCGAAGAACAGCTCTTTGCCGGCAAGCGACGCCGAGAGCTCCTCCAATTTGTGGCCCGAACCGATGCGCTTGGCGAGCTCGGTGCGCAAACGAAGCCAGAGCTGCCTCGGCCCCAGCATCGCTGCGACCCGAGCGGGTCCCCTCGCGGCGGACGTCGAGCGTCTCTCCGTGTTCACGACCCGGCGAGTATAAGCGTCCGTTTCCCGGCGAAGGCAAACGTGCTCTAATCGGCAAGTCCCAACATAGCGGGGACGGCAACCTCCGGAAGACGAGATGTCGACGCTTCCGACGACCACAAAGCCCCTGACTCTCAGAGTCTCTTACCCTGAAGCACCTTAGGCCACTTCTCGACGCGTGTTTGGCTTCGGCCGCGAACGGCATCCTGATCGTCGATCGTGACGGCCGAGTCCTCCGCCACAACGATCGCTTCCTCCGATCTCGCTGACCGACGGAACCGTGCTGGCACGCTCGACCCGACCGATATGGGGTAAGGACGGGAAGATCGCGGGGCGGATCTGGGAATACGAGGACCAGACCGAGCTCGTCACCGCTCGACGCGAGCTCCGCCGCCTCGAGTCCTTGGCGAAGGAGACCGAGGTCGAGCTCGAGCAGCTCAGGACGGCTCATTCGGTGCTCGAATCGAGCCTCGAGCCGGCGCAGCGCTCAGAGAGCCTGGCGCTCTTCGCCGAAGGCATCGGCCACGACTTCAACAACCTCTTGGTCGGTATGCTGGGCAACATCAGCATCGCGCAGAGCGAGGTCGACTCCAACTCCCCCCTCGGAGAGCTCCTCGAGCAGATCCGGGATGCCGGAAGCCACGCCTCCGAGCTCGTCACCGAGATGCTCGAGTTCGCCGGCCGTAACCAGCCCCAACCGGAGCGCTACGACCTGTCGCGAATGATCGACCAGACCTTCGGGATTCTCCACTCCGCGGTTCACAGCGATTGCGCACTCGAGCTCGATCTGGCGGAGGAGCTCCCGCCGGTCGAGGTCGACGCGACGCGTATTCGACAGGTGCTCGTCAACCTCGTCTCCAACGGGTCGGAGGCGCTGCGCGGCGAGATCGGGACGGTGAGGATCTCGACGACCGTGGCGGAGCTCACCCGCGAGCGACTCGCGGAGGCGGTCTTCGGGGCCGACCGCGAGCCCGGCCCCTACGTCGCCATCAGCGTCACCGACACGGGCTCGGGAATCGACGAAGCCGACCGCGAACGCATCTTCGAGCCCTTCTTCACGACCCGCATCTGTGCCCGCGGTCTCGGTCTCGCGGCGGTTCGCAGCATCCTCGAGGAGCACTCCGGGGCACTCGAATTGGAGTCGGAGGCCGGGTCCGGGACCACCATGACGGTGTGGTTGCCGGCCGTCGTGGGCAGGGGTCTCGCGGCCGCGCCCGTCGACGAGCCCGAGGACGACGGTGGAAAGGGCTGGACAGGTTCTGGGCGAGTGCTTCTCGTCGACGACAACTTCACGGTGCTCGAAGTGGGGCAACGAATGCTCCGGATCCTGGGCTTCGAGGTCGAGAGCTACCAGTCGGGGTTCGATGCCGTCGAGGAGTTCCGGCTCCGACCCGACCGGTTCGACTTGGCGATCGTAGACCTCACGATGCCGCAGATGGACGGCTCCGAGACCGTGCGTCAGTTGAGGGAAGTCCGGCCTGAGCTTCCGATCGTGATCTCGAGCGGCTATAGCGCGATCGAGGTGGCAAGCCGCGCGGACGAGCGCACGGCCTACCTGCACAAGCCCTACACCCTGCGCGAGCTGCGACTGCAACTGCGCGCTCTCGACCGGCACGACGAGGCCGACTGGCTGGAGTAGCCGCCGCTCTGCCTTACCGTCGCCAGTCGGGCGCGAGCAGCCGCCGCTTGCCGTCGGAAGTCCGCGCGACGCCCGGCTCGTCGAGACCTTCACGATCCCAGAGCTGGCAGGTCACCTGCTTGTGTTTCTGATCCAGCCCCTCGCAGTAGTTCGTGTAGACGCAGCGACGGACCTCAGAACCGCGTCCCAGCCGCATCTTGAGGAACCAGTCCGGATCGGCGAGGCTCTGTCGCGCCGCGGCCAAGACGTCGGCCCCACCCTCTCGCAAGATCGTCTCCGCTTGATCGAAGCCGTGGAGGCCACCCGCCACGACGATCGGGGTGGAATGGCCCGCCGCGCGGATCGCGGCGCGGATCCGGGCGACCGGTTCGACGTTGCGACCGAACGGGCCGCGCTCGTCCGAGATCGCCGTCGGCATGCACTCGTAGCCGCTCGGTCCGGTGTAGGGGTAGGCCGCCCAACCGATCCGCGGCTGCTTGGCGTCCTCGAACTTGCCACCTCGCGACAGCGAGAGGAAGTCCATCCCGGCCGCGGCAAACTCGACGCCGAAGAACGCGGCATCCTCAACCGTCGTGCCTCCGCGAATGCAATCCTCGGAGAGATATCGGCAGCCGACCGCGAAGCTCTCTCCGACCCGATCGCGCACGGCACGATAGACCTCGAGCGGAAGCCGGACTCGCCCTCCCCGCGAGCCGCCGTAGCCGTCCTCACGGGTATTGCGAGCGGAGAGGAAGGAGGCCATGGTGTAGGCGTGAGCGAAGTGGAGCTCGACCCCGTCGAATCCCGCCGCTTCCGCTCGTCGCGCGGCGGTGGCAAACAGCTCGGGAAGAACCCTCGGCAGCCGTCGAATCGGCTCGAGGTGCATGTCGGTCACCCGCTCTCGGTATCCGAACCGCAGGGACTCGAGCTCACGCTCCGTCAGGATCCGCTCTAGATCGCTCTCTTCGAGCTCGAGGAGACGCTCGCGGACGGTGAGGTCGTCGTCGGATCCGACCGCCCGGCGGTGACGGTCGGTCACCTCTAGGTAGCGCCTGAAGTACTTAGTCGGCTCCGGCCGGCGCCGAATCGTCAGGAAGTCGATGACTTGGATCAGTACTCGAGTGCGGCCGCCGCTGGCCCGACGGACGGTGCGCACCAGCTCGGCGAGGCCGGGGACGAAGCGATCGTCACCGATCCGCAGTAGTGGACCACTGGGGATGTCTCGAATGCCGGTCGCCTCGACCACCAGGGCTCCTGGCCGGCCACGCGCGAAGCGCTCGTACCAACCGAGAATCTCGGGGGTGACGAACCCGTCCTCGCTCGCGCGCCACGGCACCATGGCGGGCACCCAGGTTCGCTCCGCCAGCTCGATCGGGCCCAGGGCGAGGGGTGAGAAGAGCTTCGACGAGGCCGCCCGAGCCGCCGTCGGCCAACGCACCGGAGGCAGGGGGTGCCGGATCCGCTCGGGCGGCTTCCACATGATCGGGCCTCAGTCGCGGCGTGCTCCCCGGCGGTGCGCCGAGGGAGACGGCTCTTCCGTCTTGATCGCGGTGAGGTCGTGGGACACTCGCCAGCTCTCCCCGAGGTGTCGGTCGGCCTCGCAGACGTAGACGTCGCCGCGGCTCCGTATCACTCGGAAGCCGGCGCTCCGCAGCACCGCCTCGATGCCGCTCCGGTTGCAGACGAACCAGTTGTTGAGGGCGCCGGCAAGGCGGTTCTCGATGAAGTGGAGACTCGGGAACCCCGGGTTTCCAAGAAGCTCGAGATCGGTGAGATTCTCGGTGATCTCGGGCGTTTCCACTCCGGGTGTCTCTCGGATCACCGTTTGAAAGTACATCTCGCGGCGGGTCAGCTCAGCCAGGCGATCCAGCACGAGGAGCGGGTATCGCAAGTGATAGAAGACCCCCATGAAGACGACGTAGTCGAAACGCTCCTCGGTGCTCATGACGAACTCGTAGATGTTGGCGACGCGGTACTCGATGTCGAGCGCAAGCACGTCGGCCGCGAACCTCGCCTGGTCGATCGCTTCACGATGCCAGTCGATGCCGAGCACGTCGGCACCTCGCTCGCGCATCTTGATCGCGAAGTAGCCGGCGCTGCATCCGAGGTCGAGCGCTCTGCTGCCGGTCAGATCGTCGGGGACAAAGTGCTCGAGCAGCTCCCAGCGCATGGCGGAGTGGTCCGGCCGTGACGGGTTCGTTTCGATCCCCTGGAGGCAGATGTTCTGAAACCAGGACCCGAGCTGTTCGATCCGGCTCGTGAGCTCTGTGGGCGTCAATTTGCTCATCTCGAGTCCTCCTTCGGTTCCTCGGAGACTCCGGGGCCCAGGGTGCGATCGACTCTACTACCGAGGGTAGATCGCGCGGAGCGGAGCAGGCGATCTCTCAAGGTAGCCGGCGGGCGATGACGAGACGCTGGATGTCGCTCGCGCCCTCGTAGATACGCAACGCCCGCACCGACCGGTAGAGGTGGTCGACCGGGCTCGCGGCCAGGACCCCGCGGCCGCCGAGGATCTGAACCGCGCGGTCGACCACCCGCTGCGCCGCCTCGGTCGCGGCGAGCTTCGCCATCGCCGAACGGTAGGAGACCTCCTCGCCGCCGCGGTCGACCTCCCAAGCGGCGCGATAGGTGAGCAAGCGCGAGCTCTCGAGATCGGTTGCCATCTCGGCAAGGGAGGCTTGAACCAGTTGAAGATCGTCGAGGCTTCGGCCGAACTGACGCCGTTCGGTGGCGTGCCGGCGCGCCTCGGCGAGCGCGCGCGCCGCCATCCCGCACGCGGCGGCGGCGACGGTCGCACGCAACCGATCGAGGGTGCGCATGCCGAGCTTGAAGCCCTCGTTCTCGATCCCCAACAAATGGTCTGTCGGGAGCCTGCAGCCGGCAAGCTCGATCTCGCCCAGCGGATGCGGAGCCGACAAGATTTGCGGGCCGACGAAGCGCAACCCTTCGGCATCGGCGGGAACGAGGAAGCACGAGAGACCGCGAGTCCCCGCACCCGGCCGAGTGACGGCGAAGACGGTGTAGAAATCAGCGATTCCGGCATTCGAGATAAGCCACTTGCGGCCCTCTAGCACCCACTCGTCCCGACTCCGCACCGCCTCGGTCCGAATCCCCCCGACATCTGAACCGGCATCGGGCTCGGTCATCGCGAAGGCCGCCATGGCCGAGCCCGCGGCCACTCGCGGCAGCCACCGCGCACGCAGATCTTCACTACCCCCGTCGATCAGCGGACGGCTGCCCAGAGCCTGCAGGGCGAAGACCGCGTCGGCGAGCGGCGAAGCGTGCGCGAGGGTCTCGCGAATCAGACACGCCGCGCGCAGATCCGCCGGTGGCGAGTCAGGCCGATCGCCGTCCGGCGCCGCGAAGGCGGCCCACCCCGAGGAACCCAGACGAGCGAGAATCTCGCGCGCTTGAGCCCTTCCCTCGTCGTCGTCCGCGGCCGCCGGCAGCGGCGCGATCTTCTCGGCGACGAACTCCTCGACGGCGGCAGCGGTCTCCAGATGCTCGGGATCGAGGAACGGCTCGATGGTGGTGACGCTGGGCATTCTGCTAGCTACGGTCGAAGCGCGGCTCGCGCTTCTCGACGAAGGCCTCATAGGCTTCGCGGAAGTTGGGATCTTCCATACAGGCGGCCTGGATCTCCACCTCCGCGGCCATCGCGGACTCGAGGTCCATCGCCGCCTCGCGCAGCACCATCTTCTTGGTCACCTCCAGCCCGAAGGCCGGCCCTTCGGCTAGCCGCCGGGCCCACGCTCGTGCTTCGTGCGCGAGCGCATCGTCCGCCACGACCCGGTTGTAGAGGCCGATCCGCTCAGCAGTAGCCGCGTCGATGAAATCGCCGGTCATGAGCAGCTCCATCGCCCGCCCCATGCCGACGATTCGGGGCAGCAGCCATGAGGCGCCCATGTCCGCCCCGGAGAGGCCTACTTTGGTGAAGAGGTAGGCGATCCTAGCGCGCTCGGAGGCGATGCGTACGTCGCAAGCCGTGGCGATCACGGCGCCGGCCCCGGCGACGGTCCCGTTGAGAGCCCCCACGATCGGGCGCCGGCAGCGCAGCATCGCAAGGATGACGTCGCCGGTGTTGCGCGTGAACTCGAGCAGGCCCCGGTAGTCGCGCTCGAAGAGCGCACCGATGATCTCCTCGACGTCACCCCCCGAGCAGAACGCCTTGCCCGAGCCGGTGATGAGGATCGAGCGGACTCCAGGCTCGGTGTCGAGCGCCCGAAAAACGTCGCGCAGCTCGCGGTAGACCTCGAAGGTCAACGCGTTGTATCGCTCCGGCCGGTTGAGCGTGACGGTGGCCACTCCGCTTTCGGTGTCGCAGGCGTAGTCGAAGCTATCGGGCGCAATCGTCATTCGACCCACTCTCCCGTCGGCACGACGGCGGTGCCTTCGATCTCGACCAGAGCGCCGGGTTCGAGCAGGTCGACCACCTCGACCAACGTCATCGCCGGGTAGTGCCGGCCCATGATGCGGCGGTACGCCTCGCCGACCGCCTTTAGATTCCGAGTGTAGAGCTCTTTGTCGACGACGTAGAGAGTGAGGCGGCCGAGGTCTTCGATTCGTCCCCCCGCAGCCTCGACGACCGTCACGACATTGCCGAGCGCCCGCCCGAACTGCGGCACGAACTCAGAGCTCACCAGCCGCTGCTCCCGGTCCCATCCGACCTGGCCGGCCACGAAGAGCAGCCGGCCGACCGACCGCGCCAGCATGCCGTTGCTGTAGCCGCGCGGTGCCCCGAGGCTCTTCGGGTCGATGACCAGATAGCTCACGCCTGCACCGAGCCCCCGTCGAGCAGCACGCACTGACCGTTGATTCCGCCCGCGAGCTCGTCGCACAGCGTCGCGACCAGGAAGGCGACCTCCTCGGGCGTGTAGAGACGCTTCTGGGGGGACTGCTCGCTCAAACTCGCGCGGGCCGCCGCGGCATCGAGGCCGGTCTTAGCCGAAATGTTCTCGACGGCGGCGTCGACCATCGAAGTCGCGACGTAGCCCGGACCCACCGCGTTGACGGTGACGCCGGTCGGCGCGTACTCCATCGCCAGCGACCGCGTGAAGCCGACCACCGCGTGCTTGGTCGCGGCATAGGCCGAGATGTACGGAGCGCCCATCCGGCCGGCGATCGAAGCGATGTTGACGACCCGCCCCCAACCGCGCTCGGCCATCGCCGGGAGGAACGCTTGGGTACAGAGAAAAGTGCCCCGCACGTTGACGGCGAACAGTCGGTCCCAGTCCGAAAGACGGATCTTGGGGAGCGGAGACGCAGCGGCAATCCCGGCGTTGTTGACGAGAATATCGACCTGACCCATCAGCCCGAGAGCCCGATCATGGAGTCTCGCGACCGACTCCGAGTCGGTCACGTCGGCTGCGACCGCCCACGCCTCGGCGCCGCTGTCGCGCAGGTTCTGCGCCGTCGCTTCGATCTCGTCCTCGGAGCGGGCGCTGACGAGGACGCTCACGCCCGCGGCGGCAAGCGATCGGGCAACGGCCGCACCGATGCCTCGCCCACCGCCCGTGATCACGGCATTCTTGCTTCGCGGCATGGAGCAAAGGTAGAGGCGCCACCCAGCGCTGTCAAGCGGTCACTAGTGTCCCGTCCGGGAAGTTCGCTGTTCAGGCCTGTGAGTCATCAGCTTCGCTGGCAAGGCGCGTTGACGAAGGACTAGCGGGCTTAATCCGAGAAGACGCAACGCAGCCAGCGAAGTGGAGGGCCGCAGGACTGGGTAGCGTACTTTCCGGACGGGACACTAGGTCAGGGTCTGGAGCACGGCGTCTTCCAGGATCGCGCCGAGCTCCGAGATCGTGTCACGCCCCTCGCCGGGAGTGGCGTCAGCCGGCGCGCCGAAGTAGGCGTCGGGGCCTCCCGCTTCCGTGAAGGTCTTCTTCCCTTCGCGAATCGCCTTGCCGAGCGACACTGGATTGGGCTCGAGGGTACGGCGCAGAGCGCCGCGAACGAGATCGGGGCGTTCCGCCAGTACGATTGAGGTCTCGTAGCAGCCCGCATGACAAGCTCCCGACTTGAACTCCTCGGTGAGCCGCAGCGCCCACGGCCTGAGCGTCAGGTCCGGAAAAGCGACCCGGATCCGGTACTCTCTGAGCTCCTCCACCGCCGAGTGGAGCGATCCGAGATGGGCCGGGTCGAGATGGGCGTTGGCGAGGGCGAAGCACCCTACTTGGGGCGACAGCGAGAAGCCGATGTCCCGCACCAGGGCGGCGATCGTGGCCGGACGCACCGAGATCGTGCCCGGGAACTCCCGCGCGAACGGCGCCGCCGAGTAGTCGAGGGTGGGAAGCACGAACGGCTCGTAGCTCCTCGTCCGGAGGCGGCGAGCGCCCTCGAGGGCCATCGCTCGAGCGATGAGACCGTCCGTGCGCAGCGGTAGGTGGGGCCCGTGTGCCTCTACGGCTCCGAGCGGCAGGATGGCTATCAGGCTCTCGCCCGCCCGCAACGCGATCTCACGATAGGTGCGATCTCCCCAGGAGCGACTCATCGAGGCGCGAGGCTACCACCGCCGTCGGCGACCCGATGCGCCGGCCACCATCTCCAACCGAAAGAAGGTGGTAGAGACCCGTCTTTCTTCCGCCGGAGGCTCTCCTGACATGACCGCTCGAGCGTTACATCTCAGATCGTCCCTCGCCCTCTTGCTCGCCGCGGCCCTCTTCACCGGCGGCGCGACTCCCGCCTCCGCCTGCCTCCTCGCAGACCGCCTCCGGGTCGTCGCTCCTCATCTCACGGAAGAAGAGGTGATGGCGCTCGCCCACGGCACCATGCAGCACGTGACAATACCTTACGATATACCGGCTCCGGCTACCAGCGTCGACGGCAAGGCCGACGGATTCCCTTGCTCCAAGTTTGATCAGCTCGGCTACATGACCCTGGCTGAGATCGGCGGTGGCTCCGGCAACGACCTTTGGGGCTGGACCGATCACGTCGACGGCAGCGAGTACGCTCTCGTCGGTCGCAGCTCCGGCCTTTCTTTCGTGGACGTTTCGACGCCCAGCGCACCCGTCTACATCGGCAACCTGCCGAGTCACACCGGGAGCAGCAGCTGGCGTGACGTCAAGGTCTACGCCGACCACGCCTTCGTCGTCTCCGACAACAACGGCTCTCACGGCATGCAGGTTTTCGACCTGACCGAGCTGCGCTCCGTGACCACGCCCCCGGTCACTTTCAGTGAGACCGCCCACTACCCGGGCTTCGGCAGCGCCCACAACATCGTGATCAACGAGGACACCGCCTTTGCTTACGCCGTCGGCTCCAGCAGCTGCGCGGGGGGCCTGATCATGATCGACATCTCGACGCCGACAAGCCCGGTCTCGGCCGGTTGTTTCTCCTCCGACGGCTACACTCACGATGCCCAGTGTGTGGTCTACGACGGCCCCGACCTCGAGCACGTGGGAAGCGAGATCTGCGTCAACTCGAACGAGGATACGGTGACGATCGTCGACGTCACCGACAAGTCCGACCCGGTCCAGCTGTCGCGTACCGGATACCCCGATAGCGGCTACACCCATCAGGGGTGGCTGACGGAGAATCACCGTTACTTCGTGCACGACGATGAGTTCGACGAGCTCAGCAGTGGTCACAACACCCGCACCTACACCTGGGACGTCACCGATCTCGATGCGCCGTTTCTTACCGGTTCTTGGGACGCGGCCGGCCAGTCCATCGATCACAACCAGTACGTCAAGGGCCAGTTCACCTTTCAGGCCAACTACGAACGCGGCATGCGAATCCTCGAAATGGTCGATCCGACCACCGGCTCGATGCAGGAGCACGCGTTCTTCGACACCTATCCGGAGAACGACCAGAACGGTTTCTCCGGAGCCTGGAGCGTCTACCCGTTCTTCGAGAGCGGAATCGTCCTGGTGAGCGACATCTCGCGCGGCCTCTTCATCCTGCAGCCGAGCCTTCCCGGACCGATCTTCGAGGACGGCTTCGAAAGCGGCGACACTTCGGCGTGGTCCTCGACGATTCCCTGACCCGACTCGACTATCCCTCGTCGGCAGCGACCCTGCACCCCCTCCATGGGCTGCGAGGGTTGCGAGCGCTCAGTCCCTGGCCGTAGCATGCCTCCAATCATGCCCTTCGACGAAGGCAGCGACAGGCCACTCACCTACTCGAGCTACCTCAAGATCGACGAGCTGCTCGAGCTCCAGCGGCCCCTTTCGGAAGGGCCGGAGCACGACGAGCTGCTGTTCATCGTCATTCACCAGGTGTACGAACTCTGGTTCCGGCAGGTTATTCACGAACTGGAAGGGCTGCGGCAGCGGCTCACCGAGGGCGACTCTGCCCTCTCGCTGGCGAGCCTCAAGCGAATCCTGACGATCTTGAAGACCCTCGTCGCACAGGTGGACGTCCTGGAGACGATGACGCCTGTCTCGTTCAATTCGTTTCGTAGCCGGCTCGACTCGGCAAGCGGCTTCCAGTCCGCCCAGTTCCGCGAGGTCGAGTTTCTACTCGGATTCCGCAGCAAGAGGGCCGTGGAGCACCATCCCGAAGGCAGCCGTGGGCGGACGCGCCTCGAGCAGCGACTCCACGAACCCAGCATCTGGGACGGCTTCCTGCGCTATCTGGCACACCATGGCCACGCCGTGCCGACCGAGCTTCTCGAGCGCAATCCTGCCCGCTCGACCCGCGCATCTGCCGAAGTCCAGGAGATTCTGCTCGACATCTACAACCATCAGCCGGTGCAGAGCATGGTCTGCGAACGCCTGATCGACCTCGACGAAGGGCTCCAGGAGTGGCGCTATCGCCATGTGAAGATGGTCGAGCGCACCATCGGGGCGAAGGTCGGGACCGGGGGATCGGCCGGAGCGGAGTATCTCAAGACGACGCTCTTTCGAGCTGTTTTTCCCGATCTGTGGGAGATTCGATCGCAACTATGAAATCCGCAGCCAGTTTCACCGCCGCGCAGCTGCTCGCCGACGTCAACCCGCTCGCCGACCACTACCGGCAGTTCCGGGTTCGCGACCGCATCCTGCTGTCGGGCCATTCGCACCAGGCCTGGCCCGACTGCGGTCTCGAAGCGCAGGCGCGCGCCTGGTACGACGCCGCGCGTTGGGTCGACGACAAGTGGCAGCTCGCGTTCGAGGAGGCCGACCGAATCCGCGCGGGGTACCGGCAGCTTCTCGGCGATCCGACGGGCCTTTACTCGTTGGCGCCGAGTACCCACGATCTGCTGATCAAACTCCTCTCGGCACTGCCGCTGACCAAGCGGCCTCGGCTCGTCACCACCGACGGGGAGTTTCACTCGCTACGCCGTCAGCTCGATCGCCTGTCCGAGGAGGGAATCGAAGTCGTCAAGGTGCCGGCGCTGCCTGCCGCCACGGTCGGTGAGCGGCTGGGGGCCGCCGTCGACGATCGGACTGCTGCCGTCTTCACCTCGACGGTCTTCTTCGTCAGCGCTCAGATCGCCGGCGACCTGACGCCGGCTACCCAGGCGTGTCGTCGTCACGGCGCCATCCTCGTGCTCGACGTCTACCATCAGCTCAACGTCGTTCCGTTCTCTCTGGAACAGCGCGACCTGCTCGATGCCTACGTCGTGAGCGCGGGATACAAGTACTGCCAGTTGGGTGAGGGCAACGCCTTCCTGAGATTCCCTCCCGACTGCTCGCTGCGTCCGGTAGCCACCGGCTGGTTCGCGGAGTTCGGGCAGCTCACGGCGGCTCGAGAGGGCGAGAGAGTCAGCTACAACTCCGCCGACGACCGCTTCGGCGGAGCCACCTACGACCCGACGAGCCATTACCGAGGAGCGGAGGTTTTCCGGTTCTTCGATCGCCACGGACTCGAGCCCGAGCTGCTGCGTGAGGTGAGCCAGACTCAGATCGGGTGGATCTGTGAGGATTTCGACGCCCTCGATCTCGACCCGACCGTCATCGATCGGGACCGCGGTGTCGCTCGGGAGGAAATCGGTGGGTTCGTCGCCTTCGAGTCACCGATCGCCGGACAGCTCTGTCGAGGGCTCAAGCAACGGGGCGTCTGGAGTGACTTCCGAGCCTCGATCCTGCGGCTGGGTCCGGCGCCTTACCTCGGACGCACCCAGATAAGAGACGCGATCGGCGTCCTCGGGGTGACCGTTCAAGAGCTAGCCAAGCCGGTCAGAGCCTGAAACCGCGCTTGGCGAGCAATCGGGCGAGGCGACTGTAGAGCCGTTCGCCGAGGAGCTCTTCGGCGACGCCCACCACCGCAGCCAGAGCGGCACGCACCTCACCCCTGCCGCTCCAGTGACGCTCGGCGTGCTCCTCGAGACGGGGCCCAAGCGCTTGCGCCAAGACGGCGCTGGCGAGTACCACGTCGTCGAGATAGCCTCCCGGCCCGAGGAGCACCTCTGGAAGGAGGTCGACCGGCACGAGGAAGTAGATCAGCGCGCCGCCGAGCGTCTTGCGCACGGTTGCGGGAACCGAGTGATCCACCGTGAGGCGGGCCATCAGGAAGAACACGTCCGGCACCAGCATCAGCGCTTCGGCGGTCGGGCCACCCCATTTACCCCACCGCGAGAGCGCCGTCGTCACCCGCTCTCGCAGCGCGTCGTAGAAGCTCAGGAGGTGAGCTTCCGATGGCAGGTCCTTGTCGTGAGCGTCGAGCGCTGGGATCGTCATGCCAAGAGTGCCGCCGCCCAGGCGGCGGCGAGGGTACTCATCAGGTTCACGCCTTCGTTGTCGAGGGCGCCCTGCCGCTCCAGTGTGCCACCCAGCAAACTGTCGAGTAAAGCACCGCCGACTCCGACCACGAAGACGATCGAGGAGTGCCGGGCATCGAGCGCTCCCAACGCCCACGCAGCCCCCGCGACAGAGCCCGCGCCGAACAGCGTCGCTAGCGTGCCAACGAGAGAGACACCTCCTTCGGTGCCGACGGCGACCCGCTCTCCGTCGGCCAGTCTCACCGTCGCGCCGCCGGCGAGACGGCCGACCTCGCTACCGAGGGTGTCGGCGCAGGCCGCCGCAAGCGACGCGGCCAGAGCCGTCACTCCCAACGGAGAAGGGAGAGACGACGCGAGAAGGCCGCATGCGGCGGCCACGACACCGTTGGCCAGGACGTTACGCAAGCCGCGCGGCCTCCGCGGCTCGCTCGAACGCTGCCGGCGACGCCGCCATCGGGTCGTCGAGGTCCCTGCCGCCACGAAGACGGCCAGCAGCAGGAGACCGGCTCCGCCGGCGCCGACCCAGACGCCCAAACCGATCAATCCGCCAGCGATCGAGCCCGCCGTGTCGACCGCCCCGGCAATCCTCGCCACGACCCCGGCAGCGATCCCGAGAAGCACCCCGTAGGCGCCGACGCCACCTACGAACGTCGGCTCGATCGTCCCTCCAGTCGCGCCCTCGGCGACTGTGAGACTCGCGTAGAGGACCGCCGCGCCCAGGACGGCCACGCTCAGGTTGTCGTCCATCCGCCAAGAGAGCGATTCGATCACCGCCCCCAAGAAGCCGGCCACGCCGGCGGCGACGACAAGCTCAGCAAGGGCGAAGCGGCCCGGCACCGTCCAGGCGACGAGCACCCCGATCGCGGCCCACGAAGCGACGGCGAACGCCACGAAGCCGATCCAGCTCTTCGCTCGGTTCCAAGGCAGCGGTCGCCGTCCGAACCTCCGTCCCGCGAGCGTCGCCGCCGCGTCCCCGAATGCCAGCATCCCCCACCCCCCGGCGAGCACCTCGGGCCGCCCAGGTGTCGCCACCGCCACGACCCCGAGCGCCACCGGGTAGAGAATCATCCCCTCCGAGAGTCCGCGTGCCCACTCCTCTCGACGCCATAGGCGACGACCGCCGATGTGGGGCAACGCCCACAGATTGAAGGCGGTGAGCGCCAGGGTGAGCGCGATGGCGCCAGAGTAACCGAGATCTCGGACCGCAAAGGCGAGCAGGCCCGGCGCGAGATGCAGCCACTTGCGGGCGACCTCGGGGTCGGCTCTAGACTGCATCCGCGACGGAGCGCCACAGCTGCTCGAGAGCCTGGTCGATCGTCTTCGCCGGCGCCCATCCGAGGTTGCGAAGCCGGTCGGAGTCGGCACACAAGAGGGGTATGTCGGCGGGGCGGAATCGCTCCGGATCGACTTCGATCCTCGCTCTGACCCCCGAGACGTCGATCAATCGATGGAGCGCCTCTGCGATGCTCAACGCCTGACCGCTGCCGAGGTTGTAGACCTCACCCTCGACACCGCGATCGAGCAGCAGTGCGTAGGCGGCCACGGCATCATCGACCGCGATGAAGTCCCGCCTCGCCTCGAGGTTGCCCACCCTGAGCACCGGCTCCTGCCTGCCATGGTGGATCGCGGCGAGCTGAGCCGCAAAAGCCGGCAGCGCAAAGTCGCTCGACTGTCCGGGACCGATCACGTTGAATGACCGCACCGCGATCGAACCTCGTGGAAGGGCGATTCGCTCGAGACTCGCCTTGGTCATCGCGTAGGGGCTGGCCGGTGCCGGCTCTCGGTCCTCGCCGATCGGTTGCTCGCCCTCGGGCACAGCTCCGTAGACCTCGGCACTCGACGCGACCAGCACGCGACAGCCGGCCGCCGCCTCCAGGACATTCTCGGCCCCCACCACGTTGACCTGGTAGTAGCCGGTGAGATCACTCCAGGAGCCCCCGACGTGGCTGAGACCCGCGAGATGGACGACGGCCTCCGGACGGAACCGGTGAAAGAGCTCCACCACCCTCCGGCGATCGAGGATGTCGAGCTCGACCCCGCTCACACCGTCGGGCGGTGACGTCTCCTGAAGGTAAGTGCCCCACACCTCGTTCCCACGCCTCGCCAGATGATCCGCGAGGTGCGAGCCGATGAAGCCCGCAGCGCCGGTGACGAGGACGCGCATGCCGACGCCTAGCCGTTTTGCGCCGCGAGCTTCTCGCGCCAGTAATCGAGGGTGTCGATCAACGTCTGGTCGAAGGGTATCTTCGGCTCCCAGCCGGTCTCTTCCCTGAACTTCGTATTGTCGCCGATCAAGATCTCCACGTCGGACGGCCTCAACCTGGCCGGGTCGATCTCGACCTCCACCTTGACTTCGCTCAACTCGATAAGACGATCGAGCAGCTCTCGAATCGTGATTCCCGAGCCGCTCGCCAAGTTGTAGACCTCGCCCGGGGTCGCTCTGTCGACCGCCAGCCAGTACCCGCGCACCATGTCTCTCACGTCGGTAAAGTCTCGGATCGCGTCGAGGTTGCCGACGCGGATCTTGGGTTCGACGAGACCCGCCTCGATCGAGGCGACTTGCTTGGCGAAGTTCGACGTCACGAACACCTCGCCCCGCCGCGGGCCGGTGTGATTGAAACCCCGGGTGCGGATCGCCCTCAAGCCGTAGCTCTGGTGGTACTGGTAGGCCAGGTAGTCCTGCGCGACCTTGGAGACCGCGTAGGGCGACAACGGCCGCAGCGGGTTCGTCTCCTTGATCGGAGTCTCTTCCGGCTTGACGAGCCCGTACTCCTCACTGGAGCACGCGATCTGGATCACCGGGTCGAGCGCGAGCGCCCGCACCGCCTCGAAGAGATGGGCCTGCCCTTCGATGTTGGTCGTCAGAGTGTCGGCAGGCGAGCGCCAGCTCGTCGGCACGAAGCTCTGCGCCGCGAGATGGAAAATGTAGTCGGGTCGCACCTCGGCCAGCGTGGCGTGGATCGATGTGTAGTCCCTCAAGTCGGCCTCGACCAGGTTCACCCGGCCCTCAAGGTGCTCGACGTTCTCCATCCGACTGCGCCAACGGAACGTGCCGAACAGCTCGACATCCGAGTGATCGGCCAGCAGGTAGTCCGCCAGGTGGGAGCCGGCAAAACCGGTGATCCCGGTTATCAATGCACGCATCTTGCAGAGTCTCCTACTCTCCTCGCCGGAGTCAGAACCGGTCGTTCTGGCGAGTCGAGTCGTTCAAGTCGAGGAAGGTCCCGATGTTCTTGAGAGAAATGGAGAAGCGGATGTCGCGATCTTCCCTGGCGAGAGACTTGTACTCTCGCAGATCCATCCGCAAGCTCCAACACTGGGTGTTGAAGGCGATGACGTGACTTTGCTGCTGCAGCAGACTCAGCTCCAGGTCGTAGTTGACCTGCGAGGCGATCAGCAGACGCTGCCTGAAGAACCCGAGGACGCTCCCGAAACGGGCTTGGCTCCCCGTGGTCTCACCCGTCTGCGGGTCGAAAACCGCCGAGTAGTTCAAAGAGAAGCGCCAAGAGCCGAACTGTTTCGCTCCCGAAATCGCGGCCCGATTGAACTGATTGAAGAGCGTGTTGTAGGTGCCCGAAAGGTCGATATTGGTCGTCTGGCTCGGCCGGTACCTGTACTGCAGAGAGATCGGGCTCTCCTGTTTCGTCAGGAGCTCCGGGCTTCCGTCGCCGTCCATGTCGGGCACGGTAAGTCGGGTCAGCGGCTGCTCGTCCTTGAAGCTGAAGGACTGCGAGAGCTCGAAGGACATGATCTCCCGGGCACCGAAGGGGGAATCCTCGTCCTCGGGTTTGGCGAGCAATCGGTTCACGAGACGGAAGGTCGCCAGCTCGGTGGCTTGCCGCGTCGAGTCGATCTGATCGAACTGCGGAATGAGCTCCCTATCGTCCACGTCGGCCGATGAAAAGTAGTCCCAACGCGGTTCGATGACGTGTTTGAACTTGCCCCATTGCCCGACCCCTTTGTGGAACACTCTCGAGAACGAGGGGCCGATGATGTTCGCCGAGGCGGATCCCACTGTCTGGGTGATCGACTCGCCCGTGAACTCTCGATTGCCGCTGTCGTTGAGCTCCGCGCTCAAGCTGTCGGAGTAGGTGGCGGCCCGTGCGTCGATGTTGACCGTCGCCGAGAGCCAGGACACGCCGAGCGGCACGGACAGTCGCGGGTTGAGGTTCACCCGCTGATAGGAGATCGAGGGGCTGTCGGTGCTCTTGATCTCGAAGCTGTGGGCGCCGGCGGCCATGTTGAAGTAGAGGGGAAGACCGGCTATCTGCGTCGCCCGCAGCCGGTACTCGAGCTCCGGCAACTGGCGCCTCGAGCGGGTGAGGCCAGCGTTGATGAACTGTTCCTGATTCTCGAGCAGCAGGCTGCCGGAGTGCTTGCCCCACGAGCCCTGGAGAAACGCGCTCGACTGGATCCGGCTGATCCGGATCGAGTCGAAGTTACGCGAGAAGTCCCGGAAGAAGTTGAAGTCGGAGAAATCGGTGTGATTGACGACCGCGGTCAATCCCAAAGGGAGCTCGCTGCTGCGGTGCCTCCAGTTGACCCGCCAGCGGAGCTCCCCCTCATCCTCAGGATTGCCGAAGATGTTGTTCTTGTCGTCGACGAAGTCGGCCACGAGATAGCCTGCCGTGCCGGTCAAGGGCGCGTAACGGAACTCCGTGCCGAAGGCTTCGATCCCCTCGGTGTAGTGATCGAAGAAGGCGGTCGCGTCGTAACTGTCGCCGAAGGTCTGAAACCACGCGAGTCCGACCACACCTCCTCGGCGCTCCGAGTAACCGAGGTTGGGGGTGAGCAATCCCGAAGTCCGCTCGCTCTTGGCCGGCACCATGATGAACGGCGTGTAGAGGAAGGGGAGTTTCTTGACCCGCATGCGGGTGTTGTAGATCTTGGCGAAACCCTCCATCACGATCCGCGCTCGTGAGAGGCGAAAGCTCCAGGCAGGATCCTCGCTGTCGCAGGAGGTCAGGACCCCGTCACGGACAGTGTAGACGTCCGGACCCACCTTGCTCATTTCGGCGCCGTAGAAGTAGAGGTCCTTCGCGAGGGTAGCCTTGGCGTCGTAGACCGTGCCCGTTCGGGTGCCCAGGTCGTACTCGAGGCGCTCGCCCGCGAGCCGCTGCGGACCTTCGTCGAGGATCACGTCTCCCTCCGCCAGAACCGTCTCGTTGTTCAGGTCCATCTCGAGACGCTGCGCCCGGATCCGTTGAGCCCCGTAGCGAACGTCGACGCCGCCGGAGGCGACGATGAAATCCGGCCTCAGGTACTCCATCTGCCCGGCAAGCCCGATAGCCGTGCCACCGCCCTGCTCCGCCGCGATCGGCAGATTGAAGCTCAGGCGCTGGAACTGTGGGATCTCGGAGTAGATCTGAGCCGACAGGATCAGGGCGAGAAGCGTGCCACTCACTCGTCCGTCCTCTCGACGACCACCGCCGTCGCCTCGCCGCCTCCGATGCAGATCGAGGCACAGCCACGCCGCGCGCCGCGCTCGCGCATCGCGTGAAGCAGGGTGACGAGAATTCGCGCTCCCGAGCAGCCGATGGGATGGCCCAAAGCCACGGCCCCGCCACGCACGTTCACCCGGTCGTGCGCCAGGCCCAACTCCTCGATGAAAGCCATCGCGACAACCGCAAACGCTTCGTTCACCTCCCAAAGGTCGATGTCAGAGACCTCGAGGCCGGCGCGATCGAGGACCCGGCGAACCGCGGAGATCGGAGCGGTCGTGAACCACTCCGGCGCTTGGGCGACCGAAGCTTGCGCCACGAGTCGAGCTATCGGCTCGGCCCCGAGCTCGGCCGCGGCCTCCTCCGTCGCGAGAACGAGCGCTGCGGCGCCGTCGTTGATCTTGCTCGCATTCGCGGCGGTGACGGTTCCGTCCTTCTGGAAGGCCGGGCGCAGGTGCGGAATCTTCGCCAGATCGGATCGGAACGGCTCGTCGTCGCGATCGACGAGAACGGGGTCCCCCTTGCGCTGCGGTACCGATACGCCGACGATCTCGCCGACGAAAGCTCCGCTCTCGGTCGCCGCTCGCGCACGTTCGTAGCTCATTCGCGAGTAGTCGTCCTGCGCCTCGCGACCGAACTCGTACTTGGCGGCACAAATCTCCGCGCAGTTACCCATGTGCTGGTCGTCGTAGGGATCCCAGAGACCATCGTGAATCATCGAGTCGATCAACTTGCCGTGTCCGAGACGGAGCCCGTCGCGGGTTCCGGCTGCCAGATAAGGCGCCTGGCTCATGCTCTCCATGCCGCCTGCCGCCACCACCGAGAAGTCTCCGCAACGCAGATCGTTGGCCGCGGTCATGACCGCTCTCATCGCCGAGCCGCAGACTTTCCCGACCGTGACCGCACCGGTACCTTGCGGGCACCCAGCCTTCAAGGTCGCCTGCCGCGCGGGCGCCTGGCCCACACCTGCCGTCAATACCGCTCCCATGTAGACCTGCTCTACCGCCCCCGGCGTGACCCCGGCTCGCTCGATGGCACCGGCCAACGCGCAAGCGCCCAACGTCGGCGCTGGGACGCTCGTGAGACTTCCCTGAAAGGCGCCGATCGGGGTCCTCGCGGCGCTCAGGATCAGTACGTCGTTCATGTGTTTGCTATGGTCGGCGCGCTGTGGAAATCGGCCGGTGTGAACCATCTCGACCGACCGGATGCTAGCACAGCGTTCCCATGCGATTTCTCGCTATCGACTTCGGAGAAAAGCGCGTCGGAGTTGCGATTTCGGACGCCTCGGGCGAAATTGCGACCCCGCTCACGACGCTCGCGCGATCCAACGACCTGGAGCTGGCCAAAGCGATCTCGAAGATCGTGCAGGCGGAGGACGTCGATCAGGTGATCATCGGCGAACCGCGCGGCCTGGACGGCCGACGTGGCGAGGCGGCCGAGCGCGTCTCCTCCTTCGCCCGCAAGCTCGAGGCCGTTTGCGACCGTTCCGTCGAGATGATCGACGAAGTGCTGACTTCGGTGGCCGCGATCGAGCGTCTGCGCGAGGCCGGAGTCGACATCCGCCGCCACCCCGACAGGATCGATGCGGTCGCCGCCCAGATCATTCTCGAGGATGCGCTGGCCAAGTTCCGGAGGAGCTCGTGAGGAGTACGGTCGCGACCCTGCTCGTCGGGGGGCTGCTCCTCACGGTCGTCGCCGTCGGCGCTTGGGCCGCCTGGAGCTGGCGCCGACTGCACGAGCCGTTCGGAGAGGTTGCCGAGGTCGAGATCGAGGTCCTCGCGGGCCAGAGCGCGGCTCGGATCCTCGAGCGGCTCGAAGAGCGCGGCGTCGTCTGGGACGCTCGCCTCGCCAGGCTCTATCTGATCTACGCCCTCGACGATCCCCCCCTCCAGGCGGGCGACTACAGTTTCGCAACCCCGATGACGCTTCGCGCCGTGCTCGAGAAGCTCATTCATGGCGAGGTCGTGATGCGCTCGGTCACCGTGATCGAGGGACTTACCCTCGAGGAGGCCGCACGGCACCTTGCTTCGCAAGGATTCGGAGACGAGGAGCTGT
The DNA here is from genome assembly GCA_945787575.1 of Thermoanaerobaculia bacterium. Classification (GTDB taxonomy): domain Bacteria; phylum Acidobacteriota; class Thermoanaerobaculia; order Multivoradales; family JAHEKO01; genus CALZKB01. Next base: position 60,007 of record CALZKB010000024.1, read on the forward strand.
TTCTGGCTCAGATGCGCTCGCCGGAGCGGATCGCCGATCTCGATGGGGAGGCGATCGACCTCGAGGGGTATCTTTTCCCCGAGACCTACAGCTTTCGCAAGCGGGTCGAGGAGTCCGAGATCGTCGACACCATGGTGCGCACTTTTCGCCAAGCTTACGAAGAGTTCGAGGAACTGGATGTCGGGGTTCGCGATTGGGTCACCCTGGCTTCGATCGTCGAGAAGGAAGCTCGACTCGACGACGAGCGTCCGATCATCGCCGGCGTCTACCGGAATCGGCTGGATCGCGGAATCGCCCTCTACGCGGACCCAACCATCATCTTCGCCCTGAAGCGGCTCGGCCGCTGGGACGGTGACATTCGACGGAAAGACCTCGCTCTCGAATCACCGTATAACACCTACCTCCACGGCGGATTGCCGCCAGGGCCGATCTGCTCCCCGGGACTGGCTAGCCTCGCAGCAGCGGCCCGACCCGCGGAGGTGGCATACCTCTATTTCGTCAGCCGCAACGACGGGTCTCACGTCTTCGCCGAGACGCTGCGCGAGCACAATCGAAACGTCGATGAATGGCAGCGCCGGTACTGGCGCGCACGACGGCGAGAGGATGCCGGCGGCTGACCGCGCTGATTACCACAATATGGTACGATACCTGCCGCAATTTCGGCGCATCATCTCTGACGGTCTCCGTTAGGATGGGCTCCCGAGACGCACCAGCCAGAGGGTCGAAGATGACGACACCACAGCAATTCGGCGAATACCTCCTCTTCCGTCGGTTGACATCCGACGCGATGGGAGAGACCTTCCGCGCCGGCAAGATCGGCAGCCAGGGAATCGAGCGGGTCGTGCTCCTGCGCCTGTTCAACGGGGCCGGCATCCAGCCGGACACGCTCTGGCGGACGATCGCCGATCGAATGGGGCTTCATCGGATCTTGCAGAACCCGCACATCGGAGACGGCGCCGACATGGGGAGGGTGAGCAACGTCCCCTTCGTCGCCTATGAATACGTATCGGGCAAGAGCTTGGCGGAGATGCTCCACCAGGCTCGATCCCGCGTCTTCCAGATTCCCACCGAGCACGCACTCTTCATCATCGAGCGCCTCACATTTGGATTGACCGCGGCCTATTCGACGCGCCACCGGGAAGAGCGGATTCAGCATGGATTCCTCGTACCCGAGAAGGTCCTCCTCTCGAACGAAGGAGAGGTGCGTCTCATCGGCTTCGAGTCGGGACCGGGGCTGCGGGACTTCCTCACGGCCGCTCCAATGCGAGAAGCGTTCGGTTCTTACATCGCCCCCGAGGTCGGGCCCGGAACCCAGCGTCGCAGCACCGACGATGTTTTCGCAATCGGCTCGCTCCTTTACGAGCTGCTGACCGGCAACCGCCTAGCACATCCCGAGGACGGCAACTTCGACTCGATCGTAGACGAAGCGATGCTGACGGCGGAGGACAAGCCGCTGCAACCGGCCTTGCGCGCGCTGCTCAAGAGCAGTCTTGCCGCCGGTCCGCAGCGAATCAGCGATATCCAACAGTGGCAGCAGGCGTTCAGCCGCTTCATCGCCGAAGCCGAATACAGTCCCACGACGTTCAATCTCGCTTTCTTCATGCACACCCTGTTTGGCGGCGAGATCGAGCAGGAGAGCGTCGAGATCGAACGCGAGAAGGCCACCCAGGTCGATGTCGCGGCGCTCGCCCAGACTGCGGTTCTCGAGCCGACGCCCGGACCGTCCGACACCGTACTGATCCCACCGGCCGAGACAGCCGGAAGCCGCCAGACCACCACGCCGGCTCCCTCCGCCGTCGGCCAGTACGGGGGCGCCGCTCGCAAGACGACGAATTGGAAGCTCCTGGCTCCGTTCGCGCTTCTCGCGGTGCTCGGCGGCCTGGCAGCCGCTTACTATATGTCCGGCGGGAGAGGCATCCGGACGGCCACCGCCACCTTGAGCAAGCCGGCGGCAAGCGTCTCCTTCCCCGAGAGCGTTCCCGACGACGATTCGACGCCCCTGGGAGAGGCTGTGTCGAGCAACATGGACCCCGCCTTCGACGCGGGAGCAGAGACGGCGGTCGTCACTTCAACCGACGACCCGGCACCGACCGACGCCGTGAACGTCACCGAGATCGAGGTGCCACCTACTCCCGAAGAGGTCGAAAAGCAGATCCGCGAGCTCGTCTCGAAAGAGGTCGAAGGTTCGCTGCAGGCGAAGTACGAGGAGGAACTGGCTCTCTTGCGCGAACAGCTCGCAGAAGCCCGCGCAGCGCAGGCCACTCAGGCCGCGGCGGCAGAGGCGACTCCGACCCGACAGGCGGTCGTCGAGCCGGCTGCGGCAAGACCTCCGGGCCTATCCACGGCGAGGAGCGGACCCCCGGACCAACGGGAGCTGGCCGACCCCCAGGGTCGACCCTCGGACGCCGAACCCACTCCGTCCGGCCCGGAGACCACCACCCAGAGCCGGTCCGACACTCGGGTGAACTCTCCTCAGGTGACCTCTCCTCCGGCAACCTCTCGGCCGACACCCGAAGCCCCCACGGAGCCGGAGGCTGCCACGTCCGAGATCGAGACGCCGCCGATCACGCCACCGGTCCAGGTCGGAGATCTAGTGGAGCCGGGCGCCGGCGTCGTGCCGCCCAAGATCAAGCAGCGGCCAAACCCGCGCTACCCGCCGGGCGCGCAGCGCCTGCGCAGGGGCGCGATCGTCAGGCTCCGAGTACTGGTCGACGAGAACGGGCGGGTCGAGGACATACGCACCGTCAGCGAAGCCGCCGGCTTCGGAT
>CALZKB010000025.1 GCA_945787575.1 Thermoanaerobaculia bacterium
GGGGGACTCCGTGGCGGGCGGTCAACGGATTGGCCGCGGCGTGTGCGCCACCCAGCATCGAGGCCTCGATGGCGGCGCCCGCCAGGTGGCTGCCGAGGGCGGCGCGGGCACGAGCCGATCGGGCGGCGGGGGGGTCGGACGGAAGGTCGCCGGCGAGCTGTTCGACGGCCGGCTCGAGCAGAGCGAAGGCTCGCCGCGACAGAGCCGCCGACGTCGGCGTTCGGGCTGTCGTCACGAAGCTCTCCAACGCGTGCGAGAGAGCGTCCATTCCGGCGGCGGCGGCGACCTCTCGAGGAACCGTGGCGAGCAGTCCGGGATCGAGGATCACCGCCCGAAAGCAGGCCTTGGGGTCGCCGCAAGCCATCTTGCGGAAGCTCTCGACCTGCGAGATCAGAGCGTAGGACTGCGCCTCGCTCCCGGTCCCGGCGGTCGTCGGCGCGGCGATCGACGGCAGCATCGGTTGGGACGCCTTGCCGAAGCCCCAGTAATCCTCCATCCGGCCGCCGTTGGTTAGCAGGAAGTTGATCCCCTTGGCGCAGTCCATGGCGCTACCGCCGCCGAGGGCGACGATCAGTCGGATCGGCTGCTCGGCGGCAACGGCGGTGCCCGCGTCGACATCCTCGGTCGTGGGATTGGGCGAGACCTGGTCGAAGCAGACAACTTCGAAGCCGGCAGCCGACAACGACGCTTCGGCGCGGGCGGCGTGACCGGCGGCCACGAGCCCCCGATCGGTGACGAGAAGCGCGCTCTCCGCAGCCAGACTCGCAGCGATCGGCCCCAGCTCGGAAAGCCGGCCTTCGCCGAAGGAGACGGTCATCCCGGCGAGAGTCTGTTGCCAAGGCTCGTTCGGAGTGAGGCGCCGAAGATCGGCGGCGGCCTCAGGGGAAGCCTCGTTCGCGGCCACTGCGGCGATCACCCGGCCGCCGCCGCTCGAGGGTTGCCCATGCCGTCGCCGACGGCCTGCAGCGACCGTTGGCGGTAGAGCAGCTCGAACAGGTTGCCCTCGTGCGGCTGATCCCAGGCGACGCGGTTGGTTGGCAAAGGTCCGAGGTTGAGGCGTTCGACGTGCGGTGCGGTCAGCAGCTGGTGGATGAGTCGTGGATCCTCGGTCAGCGCGGTGACGACCAGCGAGCTGCCGAGACCGGCGACGAGCTCGTCGGCCGGAAGCTCGACGACGCTGACGAACGGGAACAGGAACTCGGCGCGGGCGAGCGGATGGTCGGCGTCGGTGCAGTGGATGACGGTGGGGAGGACGAAGGCGCAGCCGCCGACTTCGGCGACCCGGCTCTCGCGCAGCGGGGCCGTCAGATCCTCGGCGCCGGGGATCGCCAACCGCGCGTCGATGTACTCCGAAAGCTTCCACGCGGCCTCGACGCTGGGGAAGGCGGCGAGCCGAGCTTTCGGGTCATCGAGCGGACGCGCTTCGATCTTGGCGAGCTCCGCGGCAATCTCGAGCGCGAGCTCCCGGCCGTGGGCGGCGGTCCAGACTCCGGAGGCGTTGACGCACGAGCGCCCGCCGTTGGCGGCGACCGACTCGGCGATGAGCGCCAGGTGCGGCTGCCAATCGGCCGCGGCGTCTTCACCGAGCACGACCTTGCTCCATCCCGGCCCGTGCAGTTGGACCCGTCGATCGGCTTTCCAGGGCTCGACGGTCGCGCTGTCGCCGTAGAACAGGGACCGCCCACACCGCTGCAGCAGCTCGCTGGCACCGGCGTGGTCGCTGGGGTAGAAGCCGAACGCCTCGGCCGGGCAGCCGGCGGCGATGAACGCCTGGGCGATCCGGTACGGGGTCCACGGCTCCATCCGGCCGGGTTTCAAGGCGAGAGTGACCTTCATTGGAATCGCCGGCAGCCAGAGGGAATGAACGCCGGGGGAGTTGCTCGGCAGAACCGCTCCCAGCACCGGCGTCTCGCGACGGTAGGAGACGACGCGCCCGTCCTGGGTTCCCCAGCCGCGGTCGAGGATCTTCGGGTCGAGGCCGCGGGTCAGCCCGCCTAGAACCGTCTCCATCTCGGTCAGCACGAAGCGGGCCTTGCCGAGATTGGCCCGGGCCATCGCTCGCGGTAACCCGGTGGTGGCCGACACCTGCTCGAGATAGCGCTTCGGGGTCTGGCCTTCTTCGCCGACCGGTAGTTCCGACTCGCCGAGATGCTCGCCGGCCCGCCGGCAGATCTCCAGCAGCTCGGCCGTCGGGATCTCTTCGAGCCGCGCCTGGTTGGCGCTGGCGCCGGCGAGGTCGCGAGCGACGAGACCGGAGTTGGCCTGGCTCACCTCGGCGACCGGAGCTCCGTCGCGAATGTCGCTCAGGATGCTGACGGCCAGGCTCTCGTAAGGACGGCCGGCGCGGAGCAGGGGGATGTGAAGCATCGTCGAATCTTCCGCGGTCAGTAGACCCCGACGACGACCGAGCTCTCGAGCCGGCCGAACAGGCGGAGGTTGGTGACGCCGTCCCACGGGTAGGGTTCGATCGGCTCGGCTCGCTCCCCTTCGTCGCGTTCGAGGAAGCGGGGCATGAAGAACTCACGGGTGAGCGTCGTCAGCAGCACCCTGCCAGTCTCGCCGTAGTCGACCGTCCGCTCGAAGTCGTCGGGGTCGACCAGCTCGAACACCGCGCGCGGTGCCGGCGGATAGTAGGTGATCTCGTAGTTCTCGATCAGCTCGAACGGCTTGTGGCAGGCGAGTCCCATGAGGGTGTTGCCGTAGGTCGGCACGAAGTCGATTCCCGGCACCAGCTCTTCACGGGCGAAGCGGTGGAACTGGGCGTTCATCTCGGTGCCGCCGCAGAAAATGCCGCTGATCCCGGCCTTCGCGAGCGAGATCTTCTCGCACAGCGCCTCGAGCAGCTTGGGGGTCGTGAACAGGCACCTCACCGAGTCGTGAGCGCGCAGGATCTTCAGCCCTTGATCGATGACGTGCTCTTTGTAGAGGTGCATCTCCTGATGCTTGCCCGCCTTGATCAGCTTGTTGACCCAGCGCGGATCGAGATCGACATGGAACGAGGCGCCGCCGCGATGCTGGGCGAGATGCTCGATGGCGAGCCGGAGACGCCGCGGACCGGTCGGCCCGAGCATCAGCCAGTCGGCCCCCTTGGGGAAGGTCTCGTCGGAGAGGGTCTCACTGAAGAGCTCGTAGTCGAGCTGGAAATCCTCGATGTTGACTCGCGACTTGGGGAGCCCGGTCGAGCCGCCGGTCTCGAAAACGTAGAGCGGCCTGTCGGCGAGCCCTTTCGGCACCCAGCGACGGATCGGGCCGCCGCGCAGCCATTCGTCCTGGAAGTGGCCGAGGACTTTCAAGTCGGCGTAACCGTGGATCCTCTCCCGTGGATCGAAGTCGAGGTCGGCGGCGAAGTCGAGCCAGAACGGACAGCCGGTCGCCGGGTCGAAGTGCCAGGCGACCATCTCGCGCACGTGCACGTCGAGCTGCCGGCGCGCCTCGGCGGCGCGCTGTTCGAGAGTCGAACCCGAGGCGATGGTCATCACGCGGCTAGGACGCCGGCTCGCCGGCGGCGAGCTGGGCGCCCTCCTGGATGGCGTAGAGCATGTTGCGGCTCGCGACGTAGAGCACGCCGTCGCGCGCCACCGGCGTCGTGTACACCGCCGTGCCCATGTTGATCTCGCCGAGCAGCTTCATCTCCTTGCCCGCCGCGAGCACCGCGACGTCACCGTCCTCGTCGCCGAGGTAGACCTTGCCGTCGGCCACGAAAGCCGAGCCCCAGACTGCGGCGAAGGCGTCGTAGGTCCAGTAGTGCTCGCCGTTCTCGGCATCGAGACAGTAGAGGAAGCCCGACAGGTCGGCGATGTAAACGAGGCCGTCGGCGATGGCGGCGGTCGAGATCGTGCGGCCGAAATCATCGCCGCCCCGGTGCCACACCCGCCCCGTCTCGCTGATGTCGCCGCGCTGGGTGGCGTCGATCGCCCAGAAGTTGCCCGGTCCCTCGCCGTGCTCCGGATCCTGGCCGACTCCGATGTAGACCTTGTCGCCGTGGACGACGGGAGTCGAGATGATGCTGTTGCGGGTCCCCATCCCGCCGAGCTCCCAGACCGAGTCTTTCGGGTTGCAGTCGAATTTCCAGAGCAGCTTCCCGGTTTCGGGCTCGAAAGCGTAGAGCCAACCGTCACCGCCGGGAAAGATGACCTGCGGCACTCCGTCGATGACGCCATAGGCGGGATTCGACCACTGGCCGTGAAGGATGCTGGGACCCGGCGCGTCGCTCCGCCAGACGATCTCTCCGCTCGTCTTGTCGAGGGCGAGGAAGCTCGGAGCTCCCGGCGACGGGATGTTGATGTGCCCCTCGTCGACGCCGTTGCCGGTCACGACGAAGAGCAGGTCGCCGACCGCGAGCGGGCTGCCCACCGCCAGATTGTGTGGGAACACCTCGAGTTCGCCGATCATGTCGAGCTTCCAGACGACATCTTCGTCGATCTCGGTGGTGTGGCTCTCGTCGGTGATCGGTCCGTCGTTCTCGCCGTCGCGAAAGCCGTCGACGTCGGCCGCGATCACCTCGGCGCGGTTCGAGACGTAGTAGAGACGGTCGTCCTCGACGAAGGGCGCCGCGCAGACCCCCTGAAGCGGCCAGTCGTGGACTCGGCCCGCGGTGAGCTTGGGATGAGCGGCCTGCCAGAGGAACTCGCCGGTCCGGGCGTCGAAAGCCATGACGTTGCCGCGATCGCCGGTCAATGCCGGGTTGCGCGCGCCTTCGTTGTTCGTGCCGACGTAGATCCGGTTGTCGAAGAGCACCGGTCCGCCGTAGGACTGCGACCCCAGCGGCTGCTTCCAAAGGATGTTCTTGCCGCTCGAAAGATCCCACTCGGCCGGCAGATCGACGGCGTCGGAAACCATGTTGCGGTGGCGGCCGCCGCCGAACATGGCGGCGTCCTGAGCGGCGGCGGCGCTGGCGAGGACCAGGACGACGATCGGGACGAGAGCTCGGGAAAGGTTCATCAGTCGTTCTCACTCACGAGAATGTTGTCGAAGTAGATCGGCGAAGGGGAATAGGCGGAGAGACCGGCGGAGCCCTGGCGGATCGGCAACGGGTCTTCGACCGTGATCGCCCAGTCGGCGGGCTCGGTCCCGTCGCGCGGCCACACCTTGCCGCGAATGAGAGCCGACCCGTCTCGCTGGTCGACGCGCAGCTTCATCCGGTACCAGACGCCGGGAGCCCAATCGAACTCGACGTCGCTGGCGATCCTCAAGCCGGCCTGCCAGGAGCGGATGTGCAGCTTGGGACCGGGTGGCAGACCGGGGCGGCTACCGGTGCTCAGCAGCTCCATCGTGTAGCCGCTGTTGATGAGGCCCATATCGGGACTCTTGGGGTCGGTCGAGTCGGCCTTCATATCCGCCGCGACGGTATAGCCGCTGTGCCAAGGAGCTCCGAAGAAGGTGATGTGGCGGTGGATTGCGACCGGTGACGGGCCCTTGGCGAGCACTTTGCTCCCGTCGTGCTCGGCGACCGCGAAGCGCGCGAGGTAGCCCATCATCGAGGCGGGCCGACTGCCGACTCCGGTGCCCTCGAAATTTTCTGAGAGCGGCAGGTTGCCGACGATCCGAACCCGGGCGCGATCCTCGAGATCGCCGACCTTGGCGATCACGTGGCCCGTTCCTCCCGAGCCCTCGGCGGCGGCGGAGAGCGTAGCGCCGTCGAGCTCGGCGTCGAGCCCGTCGACGGCGAAGAGGGCCTCGCGCGATCCGAGCGCCCGGCCCGTCGCGTCGAACGCCTCGACCCGGAAGATCACCGTCTCCCCGGCCGCGATCTGGACGTCGCCCGGCACGACCCGGAGTCTCGCCGGTCGAGCGTCGGTTGGCGTTGGCGGCTCGGTCAGGTCGAGCCCGGCGGCCGCGTGATCGCGAGCGACTTCGGGGCTACCGAGGGCGTAGAAGCCGGCGTCGGTCGTGAAGTAGATCCGGCCGTTGGCGATCGCCGGTGAGCCATAGATCTCCGGGCGCCGCCGGCCTTCCCGCAGCTGCTCGAGATCGAGGATGTCGCCCGCCTCGTCTCCCACCTTGACGATCACGAAGCGACCGTTGACCTCGGTGACGTAGATTTTGCCGTCGGCGTAGACCGGCGACCCTTTGCCGACACGGCCGACGTTGAGCTCCCAGAGGGTCTCGCCACTGGCGGCGTCGAGGGCGTGGAGGTTGGCCGAGTTGTCGACGACGAAGAGCTTGCCCGCGGCGAGCGTCGGCGACGCGTAGCCGGCGGCGATGTCAGCGCGCCACAGCTCGTGGGTGGTGGTCACCTCACCCGAACCGGTGCCGTCGATCGCCACCACCCGTCCCATCGTCCCCTCGTCGACATTCTCCTCGCTATGCATGGCGTAGACGGTCGTACCGTCGACCAGCACCGAGGTGTTGATACCGCGCTTGCTCAGCTCGAAGCCCCACACCGGCTCCCCGGTCCGAGCTTCGACGGCGTAGATCCAGCCGCCACCGTTGCCGTGGATCACCAGCCGGCGGCCGTTGATGACCGCCATCGCCGGGGTCGACTGGCTGTTCTTGTCGGCCATCGAAGAGGCCGGCGAGGAGACCCACAACTGAACCCCGGTGCGCTTGTCGAACGCCCGCAAGCGGTGGAGCGGCCGGCCCTCGCCACCCCAGCTGGTGTTGGCGAAAGTGACGATCACCCGGTCCTCGTCGAGGATCGGCGTCTGGGTGCGTCCGCCGTAACCCTCCATGAACCCGTACTGCTCGACGAGCGGGCGGGACCAGACGACTTCGCCGTTCGAGCTGTCGAGGCAGAGGAAGAGCCCGCCGACCCCCTGCGCATAGAGGTAGCCGGTCTCGGGATCTCCGGTGAGGTTGGCCCAGCCGACGCGGGTCCAGGGAACGGACGTGTGGTAGACGTTGAAGCGGTGCTCCCAGAGCAGCTCGCCGGTCTCGGCGTCGAAGCAGGCCACCCGCTCCTGACGCCGGTTGCCCTCTCCGACCCGGCCGTTGGCGCAGACCCTTCCTCCGAGCACGATCGGCGTCGAACGTCCCACGAAGTCGATCTTCCAAAGCAGGTTCTCGCCGTCGGCGGACCAGCTTTCGAGCAGCCCGATCTCGGGCGAGACGCCGTTGCGAGCAGGTCCACGCCAGTGGCTCCAGTCGCCGGCTCCGAGGGCGCCGGTGGCGAGCCACGCACCGGCGATGAAGAGAGAAAGCCACCTAGCACTGAATCGTGCGAACACGCCCTGCTCCTTCCTGCATCTTTCGTGGGGTCGTAGAGGGTCGATGGAACACCGGCCGGGCAAAATCCAATCCTAGCAGCCAGCGGCGGAAGTTCCGCGGATCGCGCGGTGAGGACCGTGGCCCGCTGGAGGGACATACGTCGGCTCGAGGGCCGGGGTTCCGAATCGTGGGGTTCAGCGTCGTTCGGAGCTCGCGAGCCCGGGGGTGGCGGGGGGCGCGGCCGGCGTAGGAGTCGGCTTGTAGGCGGTCACCAGGTATCCGCCCAGAGCCGCCAGCGCGATGCCGGCGAAGAAAGGCCAGCGGATGGCGGAGAGGCCCCCACTCGGGGGGTGCCAGGTCAGGGCGACGATCGCGTTCACGACCGGGGCTCCGGCGAAGACGATCGCCATCACCACGCTCGGGCTGCCGCCCGCTCCGAATGCGAGGAGCACGCCAAAAGCGCCGGCGGCCCCGACCAGCCCGGCGATCAAAGACCAGGCGATCCCCCGTGCCGGCATCGACCAGTCCGCTCCGCGCACCACCAGAAGGAGAAGCGGTGCGAGCACCGCAGTCAGAAAATAGGCGACCCCGACGAAGAGAAACGCCTTGTACCGACCGTTCGCCGGGTCGGCCATCGCCGTCTGACCGGTGTGAAGGAAGACACCGTAGACCCCCCAGGACACCACCGTCAGAAGAACGAACACCAGCCACGCCAGGCCGGTAGTTTGCGCACTCGCCATCGTCTCGCCTCCTCGAACCGACTCCGCTCTCCTCGAGCGGGTCGCACGGAGTGTACCCGCCGAGCGCCAGCGCGTCGTCGGCGTTAGGATGACGACCTCGAAACGGAGGAATCCTGCATGCGTCGTGGAATCTTGTTTCTGGTCCTTCTCGCCTTGGCCTCCTTCTCGCCGGTCGAGATCGCTGCCGCCGAGTCCGGGTGGCCCCAGTGGCGAGGTCCGCTCGCCAACGGCGTTGCGCCCCAGGCGAGTCCGCCGCTCACCTGGAGTGAGACCGAGAACGTGCGCTGGAAGGCCACGATTCCCGGCCGCGGCCACGGTTCGCCGGTAGTCTGGGGCGACCGTGTCTACGTGCTGACGGCCGTCCCGAGCGGCTCGCTGTCGGCCGCGTCGGGATCGGAAGCGAGCGGGCGCGCGGGGGTAGCACCCGATGGGCCTCTCGAGTGGACGGTGTTGGCCTACGATCGCGCGACCGGAGAAGTCGCGTGGCGGCGGGTCGCCCGTGAGGCGGAGCCGCACGAGGGAACGCACCCCGACGGCTCGTGGGCCTCGGCGTCCCCCGCGACCGACGGCGAAGTGCTCGTCGCCTACTTCGGCTCCCAAGGGCTCTACGTCTACGATCCCGCTGGCGAGCTGCTCTGGTCCAACGATCTCGGCGATATGACGACCCGGCGCGGCTTCGGCGAGGGCTCGACGCCCCTGCTCGCCGGCGAGACGTTGGTCGTGAATTGGGACCACGAGGGCGATTCGTTCATCGTCGCTTTCGACAAGCGCACCGGGCGCGAGCTCTGGCGGCGCGAGCGGGACGAGGTGACCTCCTGGGCGACTCCGATCGCCATCGAAGTCGACGGGCAGGCGCAAGTCGTGGTCAATGCCACGGGGCGCGTTCGAAGTTACGAACTCGAGACGGGCGAGGTCCTGTGGGAGGTCGGCGGACAGACCGTCAACGTCATCCCGACTCCGATCTTCGGTCACGGTCTGGTCTACGCGACGAGCGGCTTTCGCGGCAGCGCCCTCAAGGCGATTCGACCCGGTGCCGCGGGTCCCACCACCGTGGCGTGGTCGTACGACCGGGATACTCCGTACGTACCTTCACCGCTGCTGCACGGCGACCAGCTCTACTTTCTCAAGGTCAACAGCGGCATCCTCACCAGCCTCGACGCCGAGAGCGGCGAGCCGCACTACGGCCCGGTTCGGCTGCCGGGGATCGACGGCGTCTATGCCTCGCCGGTCGCCGCCGGCGAGCGGATCTACGTCGTCGGACGCAACGGCCACAGCGTCGTCCTTCGCCATGGGAAGGAGTTCGAAGTGCTGGCCGAGAACGTCCTCGACGAGGAGTTCTCGGCGTCGCCTGCGATCGCCGGCGACGAGATCTTCCTGCGCGGCTCGAGCTCGCTCTACTGCGTGGCGGAAGGTGCAATGTCCGACGAGGCACCCTGAGCGGTCGCGTCCGCCGAGATGTCGTAGCAGAAAAGGTTCTCCTGCTCTCGCAAGTAGAGCTTGCCGCCCGAGATCACCGGGTGCGGCCAGCTCGGCTTCTCGACCTCGGGGATCTCGAAGCTGCCGTGCTCGCGGTAGCCCTCGGGGGTCGCCTCGACCAGGATCATCAGACCGTCCTGGTATCGAAAGTAGAGTCGACCATCGGCGTAAGAAATCGCCGCCGAACCGCTGCCTTCGTTGCGTTCCGGCCCCCAGGCGACCTCGCCATCCTCGAACTTGACGGCGAGAGGAAAGCCGCGGTTGTGGCCGGTGCCGGTGTAGACGTAGCCCGCGTCGAGGATCACCCCCCCGTGGTGATTCTGGAAGGTGTTGGCTTCGAGAAAGTAGACCTCTTCCGCGTCGACCGTCCCGGCTTCTTCGCCGGGCACGAGCCGGAGCAGGGCGGCGCCGGTTCCGTAGCCGCTGGTCGCGAACACGTAGTCACCGCTCACGATCGGCGTCGTAATGTTGGCGATGTCGTTGGCGACCCGGTTGTAGCCCCACAGGAACTGGCCCGTCTCGGCGTCGACGCCGATCAACCCGCGGCCAATGAGTTGCACGTACTGCTTGACCCCCGCGCCGTGGGAAATCACCATCGAGGAGTAGCCGGCTCCGTACGATCCGGATGAGCCGAGCCGTCGGATCGGTGCCTCCCAAATCGTCTCTCCGCTCTCCTTGTCGAGGGCGACGAGCGCCGCGCCGGTGACCCCAGGGGTGACGATCACCCTGTCCCCGTCGACAAGAGGCGACTCGGCGTACTTCCAGTCGGTCGTGCCCATCGCCTGCATCTGATGGCTCCCGAAGTCGGCCGGGAGGCTCCGCCGCCACAGCTCCTTGCCGGTGGTCGCCTCCAGGGAGATGACGTCGCCCTCGGTGTTCATGATGTACAGGCGATCGCCATCGGTCGTCGGGGTCGACCTCGGACCGAGGTAGTCGTCGTCCCAGGTGGGTCCGATGGGGGTTTTCCAGAGTATCGAGCCGTCGCTTTCGGAGAGCGCGAGCGCGTACTGGGCGTCTTCGAAGTCACCGAGTGTGTAGACCCGGCCGTCGGTCACCGAGACGCTGGAGAATCCGCCACCGATGCCGCGCGCGGTCCAGGCGAGAGAAGGTCCACCTTCCGGCCAGGAGCTGAGAAGTCCGGTCTCGGGCGAGCGCCCGTCGCGGTTCGGTCCACGCCACTGTGGCCACGATTCGGCGACGGCCGACCAAGCCGCGAGGCTCAGACAGACGAGCAGGAGAGCGATCGAGATCTTCTTGTTCAGGATCATGTGGCTGATCGTCATCATCGGTCCTCCGGGGGCTTCGCCGAATGGGATTCCTGACGTTGGACCCTCATGCGGGTGCTACGTCGCAACCACGGCGCGGTTTCATGGGACTGGTAATTCTACGCCCGCGTGCGCGAGGCGAGAACAGCGCCGGCGGTGGTGAGCGACCTCGGGCGCAAGCCGGACGTAGAATGCCGCGATGGACGGCTTCCCGGTCACGATCTCGTTCACGGTTCACTGGAGTGAGCTCGACGCGTTGGGTCACGTCAACAACGCGCGCTACTTCACCTGGTTCGAGACCGCGCGCATCGAGTGCTTCCGCCAGGTCGGCCTGGCGATCTCCGGCACTCCCGAGATCGGCCCGATTCTCGCTCACACCCGTTGCGACTTCCTCGCTCCCGTGCGCTACCCGGCGGAAGTCGTGGTCGGCGCGCGGGTGAGCCGGCTCGGCAACACCAGTTTCGGAATGGAGTACGAGGCTGCGCTCGCCGACAGCCCGGGCTCGGCCGTCGCCCGCGGCGAGGGAGTCGTCGTTCTCATCGACTACGCCTCCGGCGCGAAGATCCCGATTCCCAGCGATCTGCGCGGGAAGCTCGAAGCGCTGCGCTGACTGGCCTGCATCGCCCCGGCCGATCGGGTCGCCGGAACTTCCTGCCTCCGGGCCGCGGGACCCGAGCCCCCGGTTGCTTCTTCGTTGGCTGATCGTTGTGGCGCGCGTCCTACGGATTCAGGCAGCCGGCCTATTAGCTGCCGGCGGGGCAGGTGCGAGGCGGTGGTTCGCGCTGGAGAATCGCGATGAAGCTTGGCATCGCGGGCGCGTTCGTGCTGATGACGAGCTGACCGCGGAACTCGAGAGGTGGAGGACCGTCGCACCAACGCACCTCGACATCAAGAGGCGGATCGGACGGTGCGAGGGTGATCGGAAGAGAGGCCGCGGGCGGCGTCACGATCTGCCAGTTGGGCGTGCCGATGACGAACCGAACATCGGTGATCGATACGCTGCCCGGCCCGCTGTTCGTGACTCGGATGATTCGACTGCGCGTGCAGGAACCGGTCAACGCGTCGACGCAAAGCGGCTCCGGGATGCTGGTCGGCACTGGCAGATCCGGCACCTCGAAGGTCAGCGTGCCGCCCACGCCGCTACCGCGCAGAAGGATGCTGTGCCGCGGGTCGAGATCGCTGCGAAAAGCGATCTCCGCACCGTGCTCCCGAGCGTTGAGCGGACCGAACGTCACGTCGAGCTCGCAGCTCGAGTTGGCGAGGTCGGCCAGGGGGTTGGTCAGGATCTCTTCCCCGGCGAGCATCTCGTCCGGCGTGTCGGGCAGGCAGTCGTTGCGGGAGACCTCGAAATCGCCTTGAGTGAAGGCGAGATCGGGGAGGATGTCGCCGCTGAGCACGAGCGCGATGTCCGGTGCTGCGGTAGCGCCGCAGTTGCTGACGGTGACCGTGCGGGTCACCGCGGATCCGAGGTTGACGCTGCCGAAATCCAAGGTCTCACACGGCGAGGTGCCGTCGCATGCGATCTGGATACACGGATCGCCCGGTGGCGGCGGCGGCCCACCGACGCAGATTGGCAAGGGGGCCGAAGGGAGGAGCCCGCAGGTCAGACCGCCCTCCTGAATCGGACCGGCTATCCGGCATTCCAGGGTGTCCGGCTCGAGGCACCAGGGACCTTCGAACTGTCCGAAGACCGATGTGTCGTCGACCGACTTCTCCCGCACCCGAATGCCGAGCCATGTTTCCCAGTCCGCCTCCGCGCCGGCGATGGTGTCACCGGGGGGACAGCCCCCGGGGCACGGTCCTCCCGTGCAGTTGAAGTAGTCGCGGATGGCGGCGGTCTCGGTGGTGCCGTCGGGCAGGGTCGTGATCTCGACGAAATCCGGGCTCGTCATACTCGAGACGGGCTCTCGGTGTCCGTCGGCGCTCCGCACCACGGCGCGGCACTCGAGGATCGAACCGTCTGGCGGGTCGAAGTCGAGAATCAGGCCGCAGCCCGGAAGCAGCGCTCCGAAAACGAGGGCGAGGACGCCGGCGACGAGCTCGCGCGGTCGGAAGGCCATGGAGCGGGCGCCGGTCATAAGACCGCCACCTGGAAGACGCAGACCTGGCGCGCCTTGGCGCCGGTACGGTCTGTCACGGTCAGCAGCAGCGCATGCCTCATCCCGGTGCGAAACAAGACCGGACCGAGCAACCGCCCCTCTCCGAGGTAGGCGTACTTGCCTCCGGTGGAGTGCCCCCACTGCTCGGTGCTGATGTCGCCGCGCGGAAACTTGATGTCGAAGCGCTCGCTCGCCCGGCTGTCGTCATCGTAGGAGAACGATCTCAGATCTAGCACGAGACCGTCGGCGTGGTTGGGTGCGAGAACGAGCTTGCCCTGCGGACCGGTCGGGCAGCCCCCCTCGATCCGTTGCCAGGGAGTGCCGGGTGGGCCGACGCCGATGGCGGCGACCGGTGGGCGGTTCAAGAAGCGACCGGTCAGCCGGAACGCCAGAGGCACGGTGTTGCCGGCGTAGGTGGCCGTGAAGCTGGCGGTCAGCTCGGAGCGTCGACGGTCGGGATCGTGGATCAGACTGAACGGACCGTCGTTGGTGACCTCGACCTGGCGAGCGAGGCCCGGGCAGTCCCCGGCGCTGTCTCGTTGATCGAAGGAGAGGCCGACGAAGGACGAGCTTGCCGAGGCGAAATCGATGCGATCTCCGGTGAGCCGGCCAACGATCGGATCGACGTTGCTGATCCGGTTGCAGCGCAGCCGCTCGCGATCCGTCTCCCACCAGAGGAAGGTGACGACGATGTCGAGGTCGCCGATCCAGGCATCGAGCTGGCTGACGACCACCCGGCCGCTCGGATAGACCAGGTAGTCCATCCGCACGTTGCCAGGAAGCGTGATGTCGCCGATGTCGACGGTGCCGGATCCCTGGACTCGGAAAGCGGCCGGGAAATCGAGGATCGGGGGAACTGGAGGCGGCGGCGGCGTGGGAGGCGTCGATGGCGGACAGCCCCCGACGACGATGGCGACGATCAGGGCGACGAGAACGGCCGCCGGCTTGGCGGAGCCAGCAGCCGGACGTGACGCTGGCCCTTTGTCGATCGTCGTCATCAAGCTCATGGTTGACTTGCCACGCCGATGTTATACCGATCGGCGGGCTGCTAGAGTCGTTTGCCTCCGTGGCTTCATGACGACGACGAACAAGCGAGGCGGCGCGATGAATCGAGGATCCTTGAAACTGGGAACCGGTCTCTTGCTGACCGCCCTTCTGGCGGTAGCGCCGGCGAGCGCCGACGAGGAGGAAGAGCTCGAGCGCCTGCAGAGCAAGCTCGAGGAGCTGGCCGACGTCCAGAAGAAGGTGATGGTCCCGATGCGCGACGGCATTCGGCTCGCCACCGACGTCTATCTTCCCAAGGGCGCCGACGCCGGCCTGCCGGCGATCTTCTGGCGCACGCCCTACAACTTCAACGAGCTCTCGAAGAGCCGGATCGAGCTCGCCATTCGGGCGCTCGAGGGAGGCTATGGATTCGTCATTCAGAACGAGCGCGGCAAGTTCTTCTCGGAAGGGGAGTGGGAGATTCTCGGTTTCCCCCGCACCGACGGCTACGACGCCCTCGACTGGATCTCCGCTCAGCCGTGGTCGAACGGCAAGGTGGGGACGATCGGCTGTTCATCGTCCGCGGAGTGGCAGCTGGCGCTAGCGGCGATGGACCACCCGGCGCACGCCGCCATGGTGCCGATGGCGTCGGGCGCCGGCATCGGCCGGGTCGGCCGCTTCCAGGAGCAAGGCAATTGGTATCGGGGCGGCGTCTACCAGATGCTCTTCGGAACCTGGCTCTACGGGGTCCAGAACACGCAGCGGCCCAGACTGCCCGAGGGACTGCCGCGAGAGGACGTCGTGCGGCTTTCCCGCTACTTCGATCTGGCGCCGGAGATGCCCGAGATCGACTGGTCCGAGAAGCTCGAGCACCTGCCGCTGGTGACGATGATGGAGGAGGTCGAGGGGCCGAAGGGCATCTACGCGGAGTTCATCCAGCGAAAGCCGGACGACCCCGCCTGGTTCGAGGGCGGGCTCTATCAGGACGACGAGCCGTGGGGGGTGCCGGCGTTGTGGATGAACTCCTGGTACGACGTCTCGATCGGCCCCAACCTCGAGCTGTTCAATCACGTGACGACCAACGCCGCCGACCCGGAGGTGCGCGACAACCAGTACGTCGTAATCGCGCCGACGCCACACTGCCGCTTTGAGACCGACAACAAGGAGACCATCGTCGGCGAGCGCAACATGGGCGACGTCCGCTTCGACTACGAAGGTCTCACCACCCGCTGGTTCGACCACTGGCTCAAGGGTGAGAAGAACGGGGTTCTCGAGCAGACCCCCAGAGTCCAGTATTACTCGATGGGCGCCAACCGCTGGCGGTCGTCGTCGACCTGGCCGCCGGAACGGTCCGAGGCCCTCACCTTCTACTTGGCGAGCGACGGTGCGGCCAACAGCCTCTTCGGTGACGGCCGCCTGGTCAGCGAGCCGCCGACGACCGACAGGCCCGATCGCTTTACCTACGACCCGATGGTGCCGGTACCGTCGTTGGGCGGCGGCGTCTGCTGCACCGGCAACGCCGTCGAGCCCGGCTCGTTCGACCAGCGTGGCAACGAGGCGCGGCACGATGTCCTCGTCTACACGAGCGAGCCGCTAGCCGAGGGTATCGAGGTGAGCGGCTCGATCGAGGTGACTCTCTGGGTCGGCTCCGACGCCAGGGACACGGACTTCACCGTCAAGCTGATCGACGTCGAGCCCGACGGCGCCGGCTACAACCTCGACGAGACGATCCAGCGGGTGCGCTATCGCGAGGGTTACGATCGGGAGGCGTTCATGGAGCCGGGACAGGTTTACGAGCTCGAGGTCAGCCCGATGACGACGAGCGCCTGGATCGGTGCGGGGCACCGCATCCGAATCGAGGTGTCGAGCAGCAACTTTCCGCGCTTCGCGCGCAACTTGAACACCGGCGGCGACAACTGGGCCGACAGTGTGCCGGTAGTGGCGCACAACGTCATCCATCATTCGACCGACTACCCTTCGCAGATCCGACTGCCGATCGTGCGCGGCGCCGAGTAGCCGGCGGATGAAAGAGAAGCACATCCGGATTCGCATCGAACAGTGCCTGGCGCTCGCCAAGGCGTCGAACTGCCCGCGACGCAAGTTCGGAGCGCTGCTGCTCGATCCGGAGCGGAACGTGACTTTGATGGATGGCTACAACGGTGGGCCGCGCGGCGGCGGTGAGCTTTGCGGGGGAGAGATCTGCAGCCGCGACGAGCTCGGCGTGCAGTCGGGCACGCGCATGGAGATCGGCTGCCATCACGCCGAGATGAACGTGATCTGCAACTGCGCAGCGTCGGGAGTGCCGACCAAGGACGCCTGGATCTTGGTCACCGGCGAGCCTTGCGTTCTGTGCGCGAAGCTCATCCACCACGCCGGGATCATCAAGGTGATCGTCGTCGGCGGTGGCTACGCGGGTGCCAACGGAGTCGACTATCTGCGTGCCCACGGCATCGCCGTCGACTCGGTCGAAGGCCCCCAGGACCGCCGGCTGACCGAGATCGCCTGAAGCGACAGCGTCTGCGAGCGCGGTAGCATCGGTATCGATGAGAGAGCTCGAAGCGGGATCGTCTCGGGGCTGGCCGGTGCTGTCGCTCGCGCTGCTCGCGATCGGCTGCGGGGGCGATAGCCCGTCCTATGACCTCGAGGCGCTGCCGAAGGAGACCGCCGCTTTGTCCATGCTGCGCCAAGGTCCCCTTCGGGTAGGCACGATTCGCGCGGAGGTCGACGGCGAGAGCCGGGAATGGCCGGCGCTCGTCGACGCCGGTTACCGGCGTGGCTCCGGCTGGGAGCGAACCGAGTCGGCCGATGGTACCGGCGCTCGCGGCTCCGCTCGCTTGCGGGGGGACGCTCGCGCGGACGACAGGTTCGAGATCGACTTCGCTTTCGTCTTGGTCGAGGGGGGGCGGTTCGAGCTGGAGAGCCCGATCCGCCTCCGCGCCGCGCTGGCGATCGATGGCGAGCGCACTGCCTTGACCTTCATCCCGGCGCCCGACGACGGCGTCGTTCTGGAGAAGGTCGAGCCGTTGTCGAGCGGCAAGCTCGTCGTCGAGGGTCGTTTCAGCGGCACGCTGAACCACGCCTCGATCGAGCCGATCGTCGTCGTGAAGGGGAGCTTCGAAGCGCGTCTGCCGGGCGCGGAGTCGACCCTCCCGTAGGCGGCGCGGGGGCTAGCCGGAGCCAGCGTTGACGGCGAGAGTCAGCAGCTGATCGCCCTCGGCTACCAGCCAGCCGCGCGCAACGAGAGCCGAGACCGTCTGCTCGAAGTCGGCTCGGTCGACCGTCGAGGCGAGCGTCTCGCGAGCGGTACGGGCTAGAGCATCGAGCGAGCGGATCTCGTCGCAGGCAAGGAGGAGGAAGCGGCCGAGCGCGGTCACGGTCTCCGCCTGGGCGAGTGCCGCCGGGCGATGATCGAAGACGAAGAGCGTCTCCGCCTTATCGATGAAGAAGAGATCACTGTCGGCGTGAACGTCCTGCCACTCCGCCACTCGCTGGCCGACTGCAGCCGTGTAGTCGGCCACCTTCTGCTCCTCCTGGTACCCGTACTCGAAATAGTAGGCGAAGTTGGAGAAGTTGCCGTTTGCGCCCGGATAGAGATGACGGTAGGCGGGGTAGGGAGCGACATTGTCGAGGCCCAGTTCGGCCGCGCGAGTGAAGTTGGGGCTGAAGCGATCGAGCCTGAACGGCCCCGCCTTTACCGGCGGCTGAAGGTGAGTGAGCCAGGGGATGAGCTCGGCCATCCGGTCATAGTCCTCGGGTGACTCTCGCGGGAACCCCCACAGCAGGTTCCAGTAGGGCCTGATGCCCAATTCGCGACACCACTTGAGCAGCTGGAGGTTCTGGAGGCCGCTCACCCCCTTCTCCATCAGCCGCAGCACATCGCTGCTGAAGCTCTCGATCCCGGGCTGGATCTCGGTGAGCCCAGCGTCGCGCATCAAGCGCAGATGGTCCTTGCGGAGATTCGATTTCATCTCGTAAAAGAGCTCGACCCCGAGCTGTCTCTCGGCAAGGGTTGGCAGCAGTGTCCGCAGGTACTCCATGTCCATGATGTTGTCGACGACCGCGACTTTCGAGCCCGGATAGGTCTCGGTGAGGTCGACGAGCTCGGCGAGCGCGCGCTCCGAGGACTTCGAGCGAAAGGTCATGCTCGACCCGTTGAGTCCGCAAAAAGTGCAGTGGTGCTTCTCGCCCCACCTGCAGCCGCGAGAGGTCTCGAAGAGCTGCTGTGGCGAGTAGTTGGGGTCGATGGTCGAACGATCCCAGGCGACGAAGAGATCACGGAAGTCGGCGAAAGGCAGGTCGTCCATCTTCGGGACAGCCGGCGCTCGGGTGGCGGGCGAGGCGGCCGCCGCCGTCGCCTGGGTGTGCACTCCGGGCAGTGAATCGTACGGCCGGCCGGCCAGCACCCGCTCGACGAGCTGCGGGAAGACGACCTCGCCTTCGCCGGAGACCACGGCGTCGACGAAGTCGAACTCGCGCATCATCTCGAGGCCCATCACCCCCTCGCAGTTGGCGCCGCCGAAGACGACGAAGATCTCGGGATCGCGCTTCTTGAGGCGCTGCGCCAGTGCGAGCGATGCCACATGCTGCTGGAAGACGCTGGTAAAGCCGACGATCCGCGGCCGGTGGGTCAAGATGCGCTCCACCGAGCGATCGAGAAAGGGACTCGCTTCGCGGCGTATCGCGAGCAGGTTGCGCATGACGCCGTCGGTGACGGCGTCCCCGAACTCGGGGACGCGTAGGACTTCGTCCAGGTAGCGGGAACCGTCGACCGACTCGTCGTTCAACGCCGCGCTGAACAGCCATTCGCCGACGAGGCATGGCTGATTGGGGTTGCCGGACGAGATCCAATCGTAGAGTGCGGCGCCGATCCGCTCGGCGAAAGGGAGAGTGAGATAGAGGATCTCGCACGACACTCCCTTCACCAGCTGCTTGAGAAGACTGAGGCCGATCGACGGATGACGCAGGTCGGCGAACGGCATGCTGACGAGGAGAAGATCCCGCCTGGGAGACGACGCTCCTGACGCCGAGGTGGGTTGGACGCGGCTGCCGAAGTGGGTGAGAGCCTTCTCGGTGGTTACCAGAAGGTCGAAGCGCGGGCTCCGGCCGCCGTCCTCGGGAAGTTCGAACTGCCCTCGACGGAAGACGACCGCGTGCTCCGGTAGCCGCCATCGAGACGCCGCCGAGGAAACCTCTCCCGAGCGGCCACCGTCGCCGACCGCCATCGAGACGAACATGCTGAGGGCCGCCTCGCCTCGGGTCGGGGCGGGCGCGGATGCCGGTGCGAAGCGCACCGTGGGCCGCGCATCGTTTGCCACACCCGAGAAGAATCGGACGAGGAACGATAGCTCGCCGATCAGCGCGCCGGCCGACCGCTCGAAATCGTCGAAGGAGGGCGCCAGGAACTGGCGCAGGGCGGCACGCAGGGCTGGGGCGAGCAGATCGACGTGGCCGTCGAACTCGAACGCGAAGACGTTCGATCCTTCCGCCAGCCGACCCAGCAGCCGATCGTCACGAAACCGCGGACCGGCATCGCAGTATGCGGTGTCGCGGCGCTGCAGCGCCCGAACGAAGGCGCCGACGTCCTCTGCGGTGACCTTTACGGGCGCCGCTTCAGAAGATGTTCTTGCTCGGATCGCCGGAATCTTCCAGCTTGGCGCGAATCGCCTTGAGATGCTCGAGGTCTTCGGCGTCGAGCTTGGTGTTGATCTCGTTCTTGATGTGGTCGGAAAGCCAGTCGCTGTGGACGACATCGGCTTCGTGCAGAAGATCTACGTTTGACGGTTCACTCATGAACGGCCCCCAGAAGCGGCGCCTAGAACCAGGCGCATTAGTTAATATTTTAAGTTTCCTAACCTTCAGGCTACCGTGCCTCATCGGGGTTGTCAAGGTGAGGTCGGGAGCTCAACCCGCGGGGGAGTACGCGAGCCGGAAGCCGACGTAGTCGATGACCAGTGTCGGCTCGTTCCAGTCCCGATCGGCGCAGCGCGCGTTGACGCGATTGTCGTACCAGGCGCCACCTCGAACGACCCGCCCTTCCCGAGGGTCGTCTTCTCCGTCCGACTGGATCGTCGTCGTCCAGTTCCGCATGTTGCCCGCCATGCCGGTCACTCCGTACACGGAGACGTCGGTTGGATAGTCGACGACTGAAACGGGGCAGTTGCGCTCGCGCCGTGACTCGCGGATGTTGCACAGGCTGGCGTCGAACTTGAACCCCCAGGGATACCAGCGACCGTCGACGCTGCGTGCCGCCTTCTCCCATTCGATCTCGGTGGGGAGACGGTAGGGACGGCCGTCGACTTCGGCCCTCCATCTGCAGTAGGCCGCCGCGTCTTCCCAGGAGATCGCGAAGACCGGCCAGTCGGGGTCCCACACATCCCCCTCCTCATCCTCCGTCGGTATCTGGATTGTGCCGTCCTCCGACGTCTCGAGGTAGCTGCCGCCGCTCGGCATCCGCCGGATGGCGCGCCGCTCGGCTTCTTCCGGGTCGACTGAGGCGATGCCGTTCAGGAACTCGACGTACTCGGCGACGGTCACCGGCCGGCGGGCGATGAAGAAATCGGGAAGGGTGGTGACGCTTCGAGGCAGCGACCATCCGCGGGTCTCCGGGTCGCCACCCAAGATGAAAGGACCGTCCGGGATCTGGACGTACTCCGCGCCGATCTCTTCCTCGCGGTAGAGCTTCACCTTCCCCTTCCACTCCGCGTTTCGAGCGATCGAGATCGGATAGCGTGCGTCGCGGTAGCCCCCTTTACTGACGATCGCCACGTACGAGCCCATCGAGAGAGGCACCGGCTCGAGCGGCGTCTCGCCCAAGGAGCGTCCGTTGTCGGGGACGAGCTGAAGACTCTTCTCGACGAGGTCGTAGAGCTCGACCTCGGCGCCCGGCGGGTCGGACTCGAGCGTGAAGGAACCGTCGCCGCTGAGCTCCCGGGAGTACTTGCCGTCGTGGTAGGCGGCCACCAACCCGGAGTGAAACGCCACCCCTTCCCCGTCTCCTCCCGCCTCGGAGACGAGCAAGCGATCCCAGTAGTAGTCGGCGAGAGCTTCGCGGGCGGTCGCGTTCTGGCGTTCGAACGCGAGCGCTGCCTGCAGCGTCGAGAGCGTCTCGCTCGACAGCCGCACCATCGCGATTCGTGTCTCCTCCAGCTGCTCGAGCTTGGCATAGAGCACCGCCTTCTCTTCCACGCTCTGCCAGCTCTTGAACCGTCGCCGGGTCTCGGCGATCTCCTCGTCCTGTACGCTGACGGCGTCCCGGAACTCCCGCAGCTGCCGCAATTTCGCTTGCCCCTCCGCGGCCTTCTCTTCGGCCAGCAGGTGTCGCCGCTCCTTGTCGGCCGCTGCCTCGATCCACTCTTGGATCTCGTCGCCCAGTTGCTCGACGCTGGCGGTCCGCTCGTCGCGGTCGCGAGCCATCGCCCTCAGGCAAGCTTGCTCGAGCTCGACCGGAATGTTGCGGGCGGGAGCCGCTTCCCGCGGCGTCTTCGGATCGTCTCGCAAGACGGAGGTGATCAGCTTCACCGGGTCGCTTCCCGAGAAGGGGCGAACGAGCGCCAGCAGCTCGTAGAGGATGACTCCGAGGGCGTAAATGTCGGCGCGCTCGTCGGCATCCTGGCCGAGCGCTTGCTCCGGAGCCATGTAGGCGGGGGTCCCGATGACGTGGCCGAGTCGAGTGGCTTCGCGATCGACGAGGTCGACGGAGGTCCGGTCGAGCACCTTGGCCATCCCCCAGTCGAGGACTTGCACCTCGCCGTGCTTGCCCAGTCGGACGTTGTCCGGCTTGAGGTCGCGGTGAATCACGCCTCGAGCATGGGCGTACTCGATCGCCCGCGCGATGTCGAGGAAGATCTGCATGAGGCGGGTGAGCGAGTAGATGTCGGCAACCTCGGAGTCCCCCTGCCGCAGACCCTGGATCAGCCCCTTTAGGGTGTGTCCGCTGAGGTAACGAAGAGTGCAAACCGGCCGGCCGTTCTTCTGGGTCGTCAGGTCGTAGAGAGGCAGGATGTTGGGATGCTCGAGCTGGCCGAGGATCTGGGCCTCCTCGAGGAAGCGGCTGGCGTGCTCTTGGGCGTCGTCGCGCACCATCTTGAGGGCCACCTTGCGCTTGAGATCGAGATCTTCGGCCAGGTAGACGATGCCCATGCCGCCCTCGCCCAGCACCTTGAGAACTCGATAGCGCTCGTCGCCGAGCTGGTCGTCAGCGAGGTCGTCGACCGTCTCTTCGTCGATCGCGCGAAGCCTCACGCTCGGATCGGTGCCACCCGGCAACTGGGTGGCGAGGGTGGCGAGCCCCACCTCGATCAGGGTCACATCTTCGGAGATGTCTTCGGGGATCGAGTCGAGCGTTTCGTCGACGTCGCGGACGTCGGGCTTCTTGGGTGGGTCATCCCTTTCGGACATGGCGGCGGGTCTAAACCAATCGTTGGCGTTCGGGTGAGACTCCGCGGATGATACTCTCCTCGGTACAGTTCCGATAATCGTGAAGATCCGATCGGTCGCCTCGCGGCCCGACCGGGTGCCCACCGGTAATGAACAAGTCGACACGCAAGCGGGCTCTCTCCGGGGCCGTGTTCGCGCCGCTCTCGGGAGCGAAGCGGCACGAGTCTCTGCCGCCGAGCGAAGAGTTGGAGATCACCGTCGTGCTGCGCCGCCGGGTACTACGCGAGCGTCTGTACGACGATGAGTACTGGTCGGCGCTGCCGAGCGAGCGCGAGGTCCAAGCGTCGTCGAGCGACTATCACGCCCGGGAGAGCGACCTGGCGCTGGTGGAGACCTTCGCGCTCGAGCACGACCTCGAAGTGGTGTCGAAGTCGGCGCGACGGCGCACGGTCGTGCTGCGCGGCCCGGCGCGAGCCATCGGCCGCGCTTTCGCCGTCGAGCTGGTTCGCTACCGTCACGAGACCGGCGATCACCGTGGCTTCGAAGGGCAGGTTCACGTCCCGGAGGAGCTGGCGGAAGTCGTGATGGCGGTCCTCGGTCTCCACGACCGGCCTGTCTCGAAGCCCGCCTTGGCGACCGCGCCGACGCCGGTGGCACCTCGGCTGACTATTGGTGATCTCGCCGAGCTCTACGAGTTTCCGGAAGAGGCGAGCGGCCGCGGTCAACGCATCGGCATCATCGAGCTCGGCGGCGGCTACCGCGAGCGCGATCTCGACACCTTCTTCGAATCACTCGGTATCGCCCGCCCCTCGGTCTCCACCGTCGAGGTCGACGGCGCCGGCAACGAGCCCGAGGACGAAGAGCAGGTTCGGGCGACGATGGAGTGGTTGGCGGCGGCGGTGGAAAGCCCCGCCACCGCCGGGAATCCGCCGCCGGCGGGGGGCGCCACGGTGGAGGTCACGATGGACATCGAGATCGCCGGCGCGTTGGCGCCGGGCGCGGAGATCGTCGTCTACTTCGCGCGACCCACCGAGAGGAGTCTCTTCAACGTCCTGCACGATGCGCTCCAACCCGGGGGGCCGTCGGTTCTCTCCCTCAGCTGGTCGTGGAACGAGCGTCCCCAGGATCAGGACCAGGCGCAGATCGAAGACCTGCTCGAGCGGTGCGCCGTCGACGGCAGGACGCTCTGCGTCGGATCCGGCGACCGTGGGTCACGGGGCAGCCCCTCCGACGGACCGAAGTCGCTCAATCCGCAGTTCCCGGCAATCAGCCCCTACGTGCTCGCCTGCGGCGGCACCCGGTTGGAGATCCGAGATGGCAGGCTCGTCGGCGAAAAGGCGTGGAACAGTGTCGATTTCGGTCAATCGACCGGCGGCGGCGTCAGTCGGGTGAGCCCGCTGCCTCGATGGCAAGCGGAAGCTCAGGTGCCGGCGCGGCCAGACGGCTGGCGAGGGCGGGGCATTCCCGATGTCGCGGCGGTGGCGGATCCCGAGACCCATTGCGGAATCTTCGTCGGCGGCACCTGGGGTCCGGCCGCCGGTACGAGCGCTTCGGCGCCGCTGTGGGCGGCGCTTGTCGCGCGCTTGAACGAGCTGCTGGGCGTCGAGCTTGGCTACTCGACGCCGCTCTTCTACCGGTTGGCACGCGAACGACCCGACGTCTTCCGCGACGTGGTCTGTGGTACCAACGGCGCCTATAAAGCAGCCGCGGGATGGGACCCTTGCACGGGACTGGGTGGTCCGCGGGGGACGCGTCTCCTGAACGCGCTACGGGGCGAGTAGACGCTGGGCTATCGTCGGACGATCTCGGAGACTCGACCGAGCCTCTCGACTTGGTGAAGGAGACCTGTCCCATGCGCCTGATCCAATCCCGACGCCGCCTCGTGGCGGCGGTCGTCGTCCTCGTGACCTGTGTTCCCGCCGCCGGGGTGTCCGGCTCTTACGACGAACTGGTGGCACTCTTCGAAGAGTGGCGGGCGTTCGAGCGTCCGCGAACGCTCGGCGGAGCCCCCGACTACTCGGCCGGAGCGAACGCCGAGAAGCATCGACGCCTGACCGAGTACCAGGCGAGGCTCGCGGCGATCGACCCGAGCGAGTGGCCGATCGACCGGCAGGTCGACTACCACCTGGTCCGCGCCGAGATGAACGGGCTCGACTTCAACCTTCGGGTGCTGCGGCCGTGGGCGCGCGACCCAGCCTTCTACACCTCGGTCTGGACGGCGCAGAGCGACACGCCCGCGCATGAGGGACCCACTCATCACGCCCTCGTCGAGCTTTGGAGCTACTCGTTTCCCCTCTCTCCGGAGGCCGAGGCGAAGCTCGAGGCGGAGCTCTCGACGATCCCACCACTCCTGCATCAGGCTCGACGCAATCTCGTCGGCGACGCCCGCGAGCTGTGGGAGGCCGGTATCGGCAATCTCCGCGAGCAGGCGGAGGTCCTCGCCGGTCTCGAGCCGCGCTTCGAGCAAGCTGAGGCCGGACTGCAAAGGGCGAGGCGGGCCGCCCACTCGGCGACCGTGGAGTTCGTCGACTGGCTCGTGGCCGAGGCACCGTCGAAAACCGGTCCGTCAGGCATCGGCAAGGACAACTACACGTGGTACCTGCGCAACGTGCACCTCGTCCCGCTCTCCTGGGAGGAGGAGGTGGCGCTGTTGAAACGCGAGCTCGACCGCGCCCACGCCTCGCTCCGGCTGGAAGAGCATCGCAACCGCGACCTTCCAGCTCTGGTGGCGATCTCGAATGCCGAGGAGTATGACCGGCGCGCCAACGCCGCCGTCACCAGCTACCTCGAGTTTCTCGCGGTCGAGGAGATCCTCCCGGTGCGCGACTACATGGACGCCGCGCTGCGAGCGCGGATCGGTAGCTTCGTGCCGGAGGCGCAACGCAATTTCTTTCGCACCGCCATCCACTTCGAGCCGCTGACCCTGTGGACGCATTTCTACCACTGGTGGGACCTCGCCCGCATGGAGGTCGATCCCCACCCGAGCCCGATCCGGCGTGGACCGCTGCTCTACAACATCTTCGACAGCCGGGCGGAGGGAATGGCCACCGGGGTCGAGGAGATGATGATGCACGCCGGCCTCTACGACGACAATCCGCGAGCGCGAGAGATCGTCTGGATCATGCTTGCCCAGCGCGCGGCTCGCGGTCTCGGCTCGCTCTACGTTCACTCGAACGACTTCACCATGAAGGAGGCGCGCGACTTCCACGTCGCTTGGACTCCCAGGGGATGGATGCGCGAGGACCTCGATCTGCTCGGCTTCGAGCAGCAGCTGTACCTGCGGCAGCCCGGTTACGGTACGAGCTACGTCTCCGGCAAGTACCTGATCGAGCGGCTGTTGGCGGAACGGGCGCGGCAGCTCGGCGACCGATTCACCCTCGCCGCCTTCTTCGAGGAGGTCGACGCGCTCGGGGTGATCCCCGTCTCGCTCATCCGCTGGCAGCTGACCGGCGAGGACGACGAGATCCGGGCGCTGACCGAGCGTTGAGGGGCCGCGGGCCGGCCGCCGGGGTCACGCGAGCCGCTTGGTGAGCCGGATCTCATTGCCGCTTTCGTTGTGCTCCACCTCATCCATGAAGGCGTAGATGAGGAACAGTCCGCGGCCGCACGCCTTGAGCATGTTCTCGGCCTTGGTGGGATCGGGCAGTGCCGACCGGTCGAAGCCCGGGCCCTCGTCTCGCACGACGTAGCGCACCGCGTCGGGAGTCTGCTCGACGGAGCAGAATACCTTCCGGCTCCGCCACGGTTCGGCCCTTCGCCGCTCTTGGATCGCTTGATGGAAGATCTCACTGCCGCCGCCGCGCAGATCGGAGCTCACCTCGAGGTTGCCGTGGACGATGGCGTTGGAGATCGCTTCCGACAGCGCGGTGCCGATCTGAGCGCGGCCTTGCCGATCACTGAAGCCGGTCCTCTCCAGCTCCTCCTGGAGGTAGGCGACGAGAGGGGAGATGAGGGCCGGGTCACTCGCGAGGTGGAACTGCAAGGTCGACGAGTCGAGGCTGCCCAGGATGGCCGCCCGCCGCCGGCGAGCCGCGACCCCGCCGAGAACCTGCTCGACCGTTTCGGGCAGATGGTCGGCGAGATCCGCTTTGGAGACGTAGCTCGCGGCACCGGCGGCGAGCGCCTCCACGGCAATGAGCTCGCTCCCGCGCGAGGTGATCAGGACGACCGGAACCAGTGGAAACCGCTCCTTGGCTTGGCGCACCAGCTCCAGACCGTCGAGAGTAGGCATTCGCAGGTCGGTGAGGACGAGATCGAGCTC
Source organism: Thermoanaerobaculia bacterium (assembly GCA_945787575.1). Lineage (GTDB taxonomy): Bacteria > Acidobacteriota > Thermoanaerobaculia > Multivoradales > JAHEKO01 > CALZKB01. The sequence continues at coordinate 26,348 of CALZKB010000025.1, forward strand.
CTGCACTTCGAGGGCTGCCAGCGCCTCCTCGCCGTCGGCCGCCTCCGAGAGCTCGAGATTCTCGATCGGCTCGAGGCAGCGTCCGACCTGCTCGCGGTCGACGGAGTCGTCGTCAACGATCAGTATTCTGGGCATCGTCTCGTTCTCCGTCGGTCCGTCCCCGCCGGCGCGACCGCTTGACCGCGATCGCTTTGGGCCACGAGAAACGGAAGGTCGCGCCTCTGCCGCCTCCCGGTTCCAAGTGGATCCTACCTCCGAAGCTGGTGACGATCCGTTGCACGATGGCGAGCCCCATGCCGGTACCACCCCCCTCGCCGATCTCTCCGAGCCGCTCGAAGGCATGGAAGACGCGGTCCTGATCGTCCTCCGGGATGCCCGGTCCGTCGTCGCGCACCGTGAGCTCCCAGAATTCGCCGAGCTCTCGAGAGGACACCGTGACCCTCCCCTCGCTCCGGTCGTGATGCTCGAGAGCGTTTCCGATGAGGTTGCGCAGCACCTGCTCGAGGGGGCCGCGGGCGGTCTCGAAGACCGGCATCTCGCCGGTCGTCTCGACGGTGAAGCCCTCCGCCGGATCGAGCAGGAATGCGATGTCGTCGACGAGCTTGCCGGTGTCCACCTCGGCGATCTCGCCTTCGCCGCCCGCCTGGGAATAGACGAGAAGGTCGTCGGTCAGCGCTTTCATCCGCAGCGCCCGCCGGCGCAGCTCGTCGAGGTGGGCGCGCGTCTTCTCGGGAAGCCCCTCGCCCAGATCCTCTTCGACGAACCGAGTGAGATTGACGATCGATCGCAGAGGGGCTCGCAAGTCGTGCGACGCCACGTAGGCGAACCGGGCGAGGTCGGCGTTCGAACGTCTGAGCTCCTGCGCCTGGCGGGTGAGCAGCCTCTGGACCCGCTTCTGCTCGGTGATGTCCCTAGCGACAGCGTAGATCAGCCCCTGCTCGACGACCGGAGTCGACCGCCAGGCGAGCCAGCGATAGTCGCCGGAGGCCGTGCGGTAGCGGTTCTCGAAGTCGACCGTCAGCGACCCGCGAGACAGATGTTCGACCTCCGCCAGGGTGCGCTCGCGATCGTCGACGTGCACGAACTCGAGGAAGCTGGAACCGAGCAGAGCTTCCTGAGAGTGGCCGAGGAGCTGCTCGAACGCCGGGTTGACCCGCTTGAAGAAGCCGTCGAAGCCGGCCACGCACATCAAGTCGAGCGACAGCTCGAAGAGCCTTCTGAGGTCCTGCGCGTCGTCCGATGGTCCGGACTCGCGGGCATCGCGGTCCGATGGATTGCTCATGGGTCGTGGGCGGAAGCCTACTGCATTCCGCCGCCCGACTCATCACCTCGGCTCGCGACCCGGTTGCGGGCTGCGGGCTCAGGAGGGGGGATCGTCCTCGTCGATCGTCGATTCCGGATCGTCGACCGCGGTCGAGTCCGCCGCCGCTTCGCCGGAAGCGGCGGGGTCTTTCAT
>CALZKB010000026.1 GCA_945787575.1 Thermoanaerobaculia bacterium
TGTCTTTGGGCGTCGTCAGCACGTACTCGGCCTCTGTTTCGGTAAAAGAGGAGCGGATCTCCCTCAGACTCGCCTCTGGGTAATCGTGATGGTCGGGCATCTTCAGCGCGCCGACGATCTCGACTTCGTGACGCGCGGCGGCCTGCTCGAAGTCTCGCGGTCGGCCGATACCGCTGACGAGAAGGACCCGAGTCCCCGAGGGAAGATTGCCACCCGTCGTGCGCCGCGGCGTCAACGTCTCGCTCGCGCAGCCGAAGCCGGGGCCGGCAAGACCGTAAGGACGAAGCGCCTGTGCCAGGGCGTCTCCATCGCCCGCTTGGCCTCCAGTCAGGATCGCGGCGTCGGCGCGGGCGGCGGCGGCGAGCGGCTCGCGGAGCCGCCCGCCGGGCCACAGCCGGGAGCCGCCGAACGGATCGCTCGCCGGAAAGACCAGGATGTCGAGATCTCGGGCGAGCAGCAGATGAGAGAAGCCGTCGTCGAGCAGAAAGAGATCGGGCGGCGGATCGAGGCGCTCCATGGCGTGCCGACCGGCATCGAAGCGGTTTGGCGCTACCACCACCGCGGCTCCCCGGACTTCGCCCGCGAGCAGGACCGGCTCGTCACCGGCGAGGGTAGGTCCGAGCAGCGGTCCTTCACCGAGGCTGACCACACGGATTTGGGCATCGCGGCGGCCATAGCCGCGGGAGAGGATCGCCACCCGCATCCCCTGTCCGACCCAATGCCGCCCGATGCTCGCCACGAGCGGCGTCTTGCCGCTTCCCCCCCAGTGGAGATTGCCGATGGAGACGACCGGCCGGGGAAGCCGCTGCTGGCGCGACGCGTACCAGCGATAGCGCCAGCGGTGGGCGGCGCCGTAGAGCCACTGCCATGGCGAGCGGCTCGGTGGCGCTGCCTCGAGGGCCGTCATGCCGTCCTCGCGAGCAGCGGCGCCAACGCTTCGATCGTCCGGTCGGTGGCGCCGCGGTTGGCGTCGACCAGCCGTCGGCCGCGCTCGCCGATTGCCGTGATCTCCGCCGATCCGTCGATGACGCCGCGGAAGAAGCGGGCTAGCTGAGGCTCGCCGGCGACCCGTTGCCAAGCCTCGCCTTCGTCGAAGCGTTCCGCCATGTCCTTGAAATTCGCCATCGAGGGACCGACCGCCACGGGGACGCCGAAAACGGCAGGCTCGATCGGATTGTGACCTCCGGTCGGGACGAGGGTGCCACCGATGAAGGCACCGGAAGCCAGCCGGTAGAGCGCGGCGAGCTCGCCAAGACTATCGAGCATCACGACGTCGGGGTCTCCGACAGCCGGCAGCTCCGTGCGGCGCGCAACCTCGAAGCCGCCTCCGCGGGCGGCGGCCTCGGCCTCCCGCCAGCGCTCCGGATGGCGCGGGGCGAGCACGAGCAGCGCCCGCCCGCCGCCGCCGGCGGCCCGAAAGGCGTCGAGAACCGTCCGTTCCTCCCCCGCCATCGTCGATCCGGCGATGATCACCGGGCGGCCCTGAGCGGCGTCGCTGACCAACGTCTCGGCATCACGAGCCGGTTCGGGGGGAAAGGCATCGAACTTGAGGTTGCCCGCCACCGTGACCCGCTCCGCCGCGATACCGAGCGACACCAGCCGATCGCGATCGAGAGGTGTCTGCACGGCGAAGTGCTCGACGCCGCCGAAGAGCCGCCTGGCGAGCCACTTCACCTTGCGCCATCGCCCAAAACTACGGTCACCTATGCGACCGTTGACGACCGCCACCGGTATCTGGCGCCGGGCGACATAGCGCATGACGAGCGGCCAGTAGTCGCCCTCGACGAGAAGCAGCGCCCGCGGCGAGAAGCGGTCGAGGAACCGCTTGACCGCGAAACCCAGATCGAATGGGAAGTAGGCGACGGCCGCGCGCGAGCGCAGAAGCGCTCCAGCTTGCTTCTGACCGGTCGGAGTGATGGTCGTCACGAGCAGCGGTCGATCGTCGGGGAGCTCGGCGGCTAGGATCGCGGCCACTCGCGCCTCGCCGACTGAGACGGCATGAAGCCAGAGAGGGCCGCGGACCGTCTCGCCGTCGTAGCCGCCGAGCCGTCCGCGAAGGGTCGGCAGGTAGTGCCGGCCGCGACGCAGCAGAAAGACGGGTCCGACCAGAGCCAGCACCACCGCCACCACCATCTGATAGAGGATCCACATGAGGGGGTCGCGAGTCGAGCCGCGAGTATAATCGCTGCAATTCTGGGCGGTTGCGGGTCGCCCCAGCTGCTAGACGCCGAGGGCTCTTGATCCGTACAAAGCCGTGGAGATCTGACCTTGCCCGTGCTCGTCCATCCAGCCGACCCGTCCCGAGACGAAGGACCGAGTCGCTCGGATCGCGATCTCTTGCTGGCGATGGCCGAGGACGACGAGGGAGCTCTCGACGCGCTGATCGAGCGCAAGAGCCGGGCGCTGCTGCAAGTCGCCTGGCGGGTGACCGGTGACCGGGAGGACGCGCGCGACGTCGCGCAGCTGACTTTCGTGCGCGCCTGGGAGCATCGGACCCGCTACGATCCGCGCTACAGCCCCAACACCTGGCTCTACCGGATCGCCACCAACCTGGCGATCGACGTCGTTCGCTCACGCAACACCCGGGAGCGGCAGAGTGACCCCGTCCGCCATCATTTCGTTCGTCTCGCCGACAGCCGGCGCTCGAGCGTCGCCGAGCTGGAGGAGCGGGAGATCACCCGAATCCTGCACGAGCTGTCGACGGCGCTCAGCGAACGCCAGCGCGCCGTGTTCGTGCTCCGTGAGGTCGAGGGGCTGCCGTCGGCCGAGGTCGCGCAGATCCTCGGCTGCCGCGCCTCCACGGTTCGCAACCATTTGTTCACGGCCCGCAAGACTCTGCGACGGGAGCTCGCGGCTCGCTATCCTGAGTATTCGGCGGGTCGGGGGGACTCGCGATGAGTTGCCACGACTGGCAGCGGCTCACGGCGCACCGTTTCGATCCGAGCCTCGAACCGCCGCCGGAGTGGGAGTCGCTGACCCGTCATCTCGCGGATTGCGACGCCTGCCGTCGGGAGGCCGTGGCCTGCGATCCGCTGCTGGTTTTCGCGGGGGCCTCGGCGTGGGAGCCCGACTCCGCGGAGACGGTGGCGGTGCGTCAGGCGGTGGAGAGCGTGCGACGTGCCGATCAGCTGTCCCGCCGGAGTTTGGAAGCGGCACCGCGGCGCCGTCGATTTGCCGCAGCAGCCGCGCTCTTCATCGGCACGTTCCTGCTGCTCCCGGCGACCACCAGCCACGAGGATCGGCCCGAGCCTGGAGCCCGCCGAATGCTGACCGGGTCGGCGGCACCGGCGATCGACGGACTCGATCGGCCTTTCGCCCGCGTCTATGAATGGGGCGCTGAAGACCTGTCGGTCGTGATGGTCGTCGATGAATCGTTGGACGTCTAGCGCTCGCTGCCCGTGGCCGAAGCTCGCTCGATCGGAAATTCGCCTGAGGCTCGCCGCGACGCTCGTCGCGATCGTCGTCGTGCAGTCGGGGGGACCGCTCGAAGCTCAGGAAGCGAGCGAGCCTTCACTCGTCCTCGAGATCTTCGCGCTGCGGCACCGAGCCGCGATCGAGGCTCTGCAGCAGGTGGACGGACTGCTGACGGCTCGAGGCACTGTCGAGCTGCAGCCCAGCGAGAACACCCTCGTCATTCGGGACACCGCGGCCGCGGTGAAAGCGATCGTCGCTCGGTTGCGAGATTTCGATCGGCCGCCGCGACCGATCCGGCTCGAAATCCAGATCGTCCGCGCCGGCGAGCCGCCCGAATCGCCCTCGTCGCCACGCCTGGCCCCGGAGCTCGAGCGGCGACTCCGGGAGCTCCTGCGCTTCGAGACCTTCAGACTTCTCGCCCAGGCCGGATTGGAGATGCACGAGGGGGAGCCGATAGCCTATGAGTTTGGAAGCGACTATCAGGTGCGCTTCGAGCCCGGTACCCTCGCCGAGGATGGGCAGCTGCGTCTCCGAGATTTCATCGTCGCACGCGGCACTGCCGAGGAGGCGACGCCGTTGATCCACACCAACCTGAACCTGGCGCTCGCTCGGCCGATGGTTCTCGGTCTCGCGCAGACCGAATCGAGCGAAAAGGCGTTGATGGTCGTCCTCACCTACCGGCTCGTGGAAGGGGCGGCGCGCTAGGCGCGCCGGGTGCTCATGGAGTTCGACTGCCGCGTCGGCACGCCCGAGGGCCAGGTGCTCGAGAGGGTCTACGAAGGCGAAGATCTGATCTCGGTGAAGGGCGAGCTCGAAAAGGAAGGGCTCTTCGTCTTCGAGGTGAGGCCGCGCGGCTTCCTCGCCGGATTGAGCCGGTGGTTCGGCGGGAGGACCAAGAGGAAGCTCCCGATCCGCGAGCTACTGGTCTTCAATCAGGAGCTCGTCGCCCTGCTGCGCTCGGGACTGCCCCTTCTCCAGTCGCTCGACCTTCTCAAGGACCGGCCGAAGGACCCGGGACTGCGCGAGGTCGTGGGCGAGGTTCGCGACCGGGTCAAAGGCGGTGAGGCTATGTCAGAGGCCTTCGCCAGCTTCGGAGAGCGGTTGCCGGCGCTGTTTGCGCCGACGCTCCAGGCCGGCGAGCGTAGCGGCGAGCTCGAGAGCGTCCTCAAGCGCTTTATCCGATATCAGAGGCTGGTGCTCGACACGCGGAAGCGCGTCATCTCCTCGCTGATGTATCCGCTGGCGCTGATCAGCTTGTCCCTCATTCTCATCCTCGTGATGACCGGATACGTTCTCCCGAACTTCAGCGACTTCTTTCAAGGGCTGGGCGCCGAGCTGCCGCTGCTCACGAGAGTGGTGATGAACGTCGCGAACTTCCTGCGTTTGAGCGCCGTCTGGCTCGTCGGCGGAGCGATCTTGCTCCTCGGGCTCACGCGGCAGTGGGGCGGTACCGATAGCGGTCGTCGCGTGATCGACGGTTGGAAACTGCGTGTCCCGTTCCTAGGCAAGGTCTTCGAGCGAATGGCGCTTTCCGAGTTCTGCCGATCGTTGTCGACCCTGCTCGCGGGTGGCATCCCCATCGTTCCATCGCTCGAGACGAGCGTCAGCGCCGTCGGCAACGCCGCCGTTCGAAGCCGCCTCCGACCGTTGCCCGGCGCGGTGCGGGAGGGCGTGTCGATGGCGGACGCGCTCAAGACGAGCGCGGTCGCCGAGGATCTCATGATCGACATGGTGCACGTGGGCGAGACGACCGGAGCTCTCGACCAGATGCTGACGGACGTCTCGGACTTTCTGGACGAGGAAGTCGAGACCCGGATGGAGCGCATCCTCGGTTTGATCGAGCCGGCGATGTTGGTCATCATGGCGGCGCTGGTGGCGGTTCTGCTGGTCGCCGTTTATCTGCCGATGTACAGCCTGTTGGGGAATCTGTCGGTTTGATGGCCCCGACCTTGCATTCGACTAGACGGCGGCCATCGTCGGTCGTATCGGCTCTCGAGCCCGACCCAACCCGATCCGGATCCCGAAAATGAGCGCCGAAGACACCACACCCCTCATCGATACGGTCCAGGACCTGGCAGTTGCCGGTGCGTCCGAGCTCCGGCAGGCGCGCGAGCTTGCCGAGAAGCACGGACTCGACTTCGTCGACATGAAGGATTTCCGCATCGACAACGATCTCTTCCGATCGATTCCGTTCGACCTGATGTTGCGCTACGACTTCGTGCCGCAGGAGCAGCTCGCCGGTCGGCTGGCGGTCGTAATGGCCGATCCTACCGACGTCACTCGGCTGGATGAGTTGGAGTTCCTCTTGGGGCAGCCGGTCGAGGTGCGCGTCGGCGGGAGAGCGGCGATCGGCGAGATCCTCCAACGGTCAGAGAGCGCCCAGCGGGTGCTGGACGAGGCGACCGAGGATTTCAGGCTGCAGCTGGTGGTCGGGGACGAGGAGGGCGACGAGGTCCTGTCGATCGACCGGATCACCTCCGACAGCAGTCCGATCATCCGGCTCGTCGACTCGACGATCTTCAATGCGATCCAGCGGCGGGCGAGCGACATCCACGTCGAAACTCGCGAGAACGAGGTCTACATCAAGTACCGCATCGACGGCGTGCTCTACCAGGCGATGGAGCCGATCGACAAGAGCCATCACCAGACGGTGATCAGCCGTATCAAGGTGATGGCGGAGCTCGATATCGCCGAGAAGAGGATCCCCCAGGACGGGCGTTTCAAGCTGCGCTTCGAAGGGCGGACAATCGATTTCCGGGTGTCGATCATGCCTTCGGTCCACGGCGAAGACTGCGTGATCCGGATCCTCGACAAGGAGTCGATGAACAAGGAGTTCAAGGACCTTCGGCTCAACGTCCTCGGCTTCGACGATCGGACGATGGTCAAGGTCCGGAAGTTTATCCGCGAGCCCTACGGCATGGTGCTGGTGACCGGGCCAACCGGCTCCGGGAAGACGACGACGCTCTACGCCTGCCTTTCCGAGATCCAGTCTTCCGAGGACAAGATCATCACCATCGAGGATCCGGTCGAGTACCAGCTCGTCGGCATCACCCAGATCCCGGTCAACGAGAAGAAGGGTCTCACCTTCGCTCGCGGCCTGCGCTCGATCCTGCGTCACGATCCCGACAAGATCATGGTCGGCGAAATTCGAGATCAGGAGACCGCGCAGATCGCCGTGCAATCGGCTCTGACCGGTCATCTGGTCTTCACGACGGTTCATGCCAACAACGTGATTGACGTGCTCGGCCGCTTTCTCAACATGAGAGTCGATCTCTACAACTTCGTGTCCGCCCTCAACTGCGTCCTCGCCCAGCGTCTCGTGCGCAAGATCTGTGAAAGCTGTCGTCGCGAGATGCAGGTGAGCGATCAGCTGCTCCAAGAGAGCTCACTCGAGCCGCAGCTGCACCGCGACAGGATCTTCTACGAGGGGGCCGGGTGCTTCGAGTGCAACGGCACGGGCTTCTTCGGTCGCACCGCGATCTCCGAGCTTCTCGATCTGTCCGACCGGATACGCGAGCTGATCCTCGATCGTCGGCCGGCGTCCGAGATCAAGCGGGCGGCGCAGGACGAGGGCATGCTCTTCCTCCGCGAATCGGCGCTGGAGAAGGTATATGAGGGGGTCACGACCCTGCGTGAGATCAACAAGGTCACCTTTGTGGACTGAACCGTGACGGCTGTCAAACGATCGCTCGAGCTCATGGCAGGGGCCGCGACTTGGCTGTTGGGGACCGATCCCCGGCCCGCACCCCCCCACGTGTTTCTGCTGGACTCGGCGTCGCTGCGCTACGGGCGATTCGTCGCAGGCGAGAGCGGCTTCGAGGTCGAGGATCTGACAATTGCCGAAATGCCGCGCGAGCTTTTCGGAGACGGGCCTCTCGGTGGGGTGACGCACGATCTCGGGCTGTTCAAGCAGCTGGTGAACGAGATCGTGGCAACCGTCGACGAGAAGCCCGAGGAAGCGTCGCTCGTTCTACCGGACGCGTGGCTGCGGCTCTCCTTTGCGGAGCTCGAGGATCTGCCGGCGCGCGGTGCGCGAAGGCTGGAGGCCCTCAGGTGGAAGCTGAAGCGTCAAGTTCCGTTTCCGATCGACGACTTGAGGCTGAAGGCGGTGTCGGTGGCCAGGCTGCCCAATCAGGAAGAGCCGCGGCGGGTGCTGATCGGATTCGGGGTCGAGGCGTTGTTTCGTCAGCTGGAAGAGGTGTTCGCGGCTAGCGGTGTGCGCATCGGTCGGATCCTCAACACCAGTCTCGCGACCGTGAGTTCGATCCGAGAGGTAGTCAGTGATCTCGACCTGGCATTGCTCGTCCTGGTGTCGGCGGGCGGCTACAGCCTGACCTTCACCCAGCGCGGTGAGCCGCTTCTCCATCGATTTCGAGCGCTCGATACGAGCTTGCGTGGGGAGGACGCGGCCCAGCTCGTCGTTCGCGATCTCAAGCTGACTCGGAGCTTCGTCGAAGAGCAGCTGCCGGAGCGCGAGCTCGCCCGTGTGCTGTTGGCGAGCCCCGAGCGCCAACGGCGGTTCTGGCTCGACAGTCTCGAAGATGCTCTCGGCAGGGCGCCGGTGGCTCTCGAGCGTGAGCAGCTGCCGCTGCGAGGCACTCTGCCCGAGGTATCGCCCGTGGAGTTGGCACCGATGGTTGGTGCCGCCTGGAGGGATGTGGCGTGAGCGGTCTCGACCTCAACCTCGCCCGCACGCCGTTTGCCAATCGCCGACCCGTGCTCCGCATGGCGGTCGTGCTCTGGGGGCTCGCGATCGCGCTTCTGGCGGTCAATGCCTCGCTCTACTGGGGTCACTTCTCGGGGCGTGGTGAGCAGCAGGAGGAGCTGACCCAGCTTCGATCGCGGATCGCCGAGGAGAGTGCCGAGCGTGACGAAGCTCTCGCCAGGCTCGACGTCTACGATATCGAGTGGCAGCGAGACCAGATCGAGTTCCTGAATGCGCGGATCGCCGAGCGGACCTTTGCCTGGAGCGCTCTGTTCGATCACCTTGCCGAAGTACTGCCGGCCACCATTCGTTTCTCCCGCCTGTCGCCGAAAGTGACGTCGTCGGCCGGGTCGCGATCGCGTCGTGCCGGCGCGGCCCGCACGGTCGAGGATGAGGTCGGCCTCGAGTTGACCGGCGTCGCCGAAGACGATGAGGTTCTCCTCGAGATGGTCGATGCCTTCTACCGCCACCCGCGATTCCGCAGGCCCGACCTGCAGATCGAGTCGCGGAGCGATTCCGGGGACTACGTCGATTTTTCGATGAACGTCGTCTACATGCCGGAGGCGACCAAGCCGCCCGCCAAGCAGCCTCGGGAGGCCAACCGGGAGCCGGCCGACGCGGAGGACGACGCGCCCTCCGAGCCGGAGGTCGAGTCGTGATCGGAACGACGTTCCGGAAGGATCTCAAGATCTGGCTGCCGGCCGCGATCTTGCTGCTCGCGAACATCGCGGCGCTGGGCGCCTACCGGCTGCTCTACGCGGGCAAGGTGGCGCAGCGCTCGAGCGCGCTGGAACGCGCGCGCAGCGATTATACGAAGCTCGTGACCGAACGAGAGAAGGCGGTGCGCCTGGCGGTCCGGGCGGAACAGAACCAGCGGCGGCTGACTCGGCTCTACGGCCAGCGATTCCAGACCCAGGAACAGCGGGTCACCAGCCTGATCGCCGAGGTCAAAGAGCTGGCGAGGCGCTCGGGGCTCGACCCGGCAACCATCCGCTACCCGGATCTCGCCTTCGAGGATCGGGGTCTCGTCAAGCGTTCGATCGTCTTCGGTGTCGATGGCACCTACGTCGCGCTGCGACTCCTCGTCAACCTGCTCGAGGTGACCGACACGTTCGTCATCCTCGAGGAGATTCGGCCCGGTGGACGCTCGGACGCGGACGGTCGACTCAGCATCGATCTGGCGATCTCGACGCTCTTCGTCGACGACGACATCGACCCCGGGCAGCTCGCCTTGAGCCGCGATACCGTGAGTGACGAGCCGTGAGCAAAGAGGAACGGCAGAAGAAGCTCCTCGCGTTGCTCCTGGGAGTCCTCGCGGTCGCGCTTGCCTACCGGACGTACAAGGAAACCGGCGACGATCGGGCGCGTTCGGCGAGAGCGGGTCGCGACGACACGGACTCAGTGCTCGCGCAGGTCGAGATGCCCCATCTCGATCTCGAGCTGCTGCGCCGCGAGCCCGCGAAGTACTCTCCGGGGAGAGATCTGTTCCGGTACGCGCCGAAGGCCCCACCCAAGCGGGTGCAGCAGGCGGCTCCGCGCAAGCCGAAGCAGGATCGCCGGCCCCCGCCGCAGCCCACGGTTCGCGCGGCGGCAGAGCCGGCGGCACCGCCCAAACCGCTGCCTCCGGACGTCGACTTCACCTACCTCGGCAGTTTCGGTCCTCCCGAGCGGCGGATCGCGGTGTTCGTGAAGAACGACGATATCTTCAACGCCTTGACGGGCGATGTCCTGATGGAGCGGTTCATCGTGGATAAGATCGGCTTCGAGTCGGCGGATATCAAGTTCGTCGGATTCCCAGACGCTCCGGAGCAGAGATTGGTAGCGGGAGGGTGAGGTGATAGCGGGTGTCGAGAGAGGAACGATTCGGATGAGAGCTCTAGCGGGCCTTAAGGTCCTTTCGCTAATCGCCGCGATGGTCCTGCTCGGTTGCTCCGGCTATCGGAGCTACCGAGAGGCGCAGAGCGCCGAGCGCAACGGGGACTGGGACCAGGCCGTTCTGCACTACCTGGAGCTGACCGACCAGTATCCGAGCAACATCTCGTATCGCGCGGGCCTGCTCCGCGCCAAGATCAAAGCGTCGCAGGAGCACTTCGAGCGCGCCAAGAAGCTCCATGCGGCCGGTTCGCTCGAGCTGGCACGACGCGAGTACCTGCAGACCCTCCAGCTCGACCCCTCGAACCAGTACGCCCAGGTCGAATTCGAGAAGGTTCAGGAGGAGCTCTTGGCGGCCGACGGCAGCGGCGGTCCGCTGTCGATCGAGCAGCTCAAGCAGAAAGTCAAGGACGAACGCAAGGGACCGCCGGTCCTCAACCCCAGATCGACCGAGCCGATCTCACTCAACTTCCCGAACAAGGTGAGCCTGCGCGACATCTATCGGGCGCTGGGGCAGGCGTTCGGGATCAACGTCCAATTCGACTCCAAGCTCCGCGACAAGCAGCTTTCGATCGAGCTCGAGAACGTGACGGCGCAGGAGGCTCTCGAATTCGTGATGCGAGCCGCCGGCCATTTCTACAAGGTGCTCAACGAGGACACCATCATCGTCATCGAGGACAACGCCCAGAACCGTCGAGAGTACGAGGAGCAGGTGATCCAGACGTTCTTTCTCTCGAACGCCGAGGTCAAGGAGATGCTCACGCTTCTGCGCAGCCTGGTCGGGACCAAGAACATCGCCTCCAACGATCAGCTCAACGCCATCGTCCTTCGCGATTCGGCCGACGCCATCAAGGTGGCCGAGCGCATCATCCAGGCCAACGACAAGGCGCGTGGCGAGGTCGTCATCGACGTCGAGCTGCTGCAGATCAACACCAGCAAGATGCGAGAGCTCGGGGTCGAGCTCACCCAGTACCGGATCAATCAGAATCTCGATCAGGACCCAGCGCTCCGAGTCTCGGACCTCGAGTTCTTGAACCAGCAGAACTGGGAGGTCACCCTCCCGGGTTTCGTATACAACTTCGTGAAGACCAGCTCGGAGGCACAGCTTCTGGCCAACCCGCAGATCCGCATCAGCGACGGCGAGCAGGCCAACCTCGTGATCGGTGACCGGGTGCCGATTCCGGTGACCACCTTCAACTCGGCTCAGACGGTGGGCAGCAACATCGTGCCGATCACCTCCTTCCAATACCAGGACATCGGCATCCGCTTGGAGATCGAGCCGCGCATCCACCACAACCGCGAGATCACCCTCAACATCCAGGTCGAAGTGGCCAACGTCGCCGGCTCGGTCGAGGGGACCGGTGGACAACAGCCGATCATCGGCACCCGCAACATCCAGTCCACCATCCGACTGAAAGACGGCGAGACGAACTTCCTGGCGGGGCTGATCCGCGACGATCAGTCGACCGGACAGACCGGCGTACCGGGACTCGGCGACATCCCGATCTTGGGGCGTTTCTTCTCGAAGAAGTCGAACGAAAACCGGCGGACCGACCTCGTCCTGACCCTCACCCCGCACATCATCCGCACCGCGGACATCACGATCGAGGATCTCGAGCCGCTGTGGGTCGGCACCGAGGGCAACCTCACCTTCCGCGGCGGAAGTCCGCGGGTGGAATCGGAGGTCGAAGGTCCGTTCGACGAGCAGGTGGACGACGCGCAGGAGAACGAGCGTATCCGCGACCTCATCCGCCGCCGGATCGAGTCGCTGCCGCAGGGGCTGAGAGACGAGGCCGAAGACGACCAGATTCCGGGCGTCGACCTCGTGCCGTCGTCTCCACCCAGCGATCCTTTTGGGCGCGACGACGACGACAACGACGACGAGCCGCCGGCGACGGCCGCGAGCCTCGCTGGACGACCCACCCTCTTCGCTGCCTGGGCCGCCTACGCGGGCGACGAAGAAGAGGCGGCGAGCCCGCCGGCGTCGGTGCGTGTGGCGTTGACGACGGCGCGGCACGAGGTCGAAGTCGATTCGACGTTCGACGTCTTGCTCGAGATCGACGCCGATGTGGAGATCGCCCATCTGCCGACGACCCTTCGCTTCGATCCGGGGAGTCTCGAGGCCGTATCGGCCGAGCGAGGAGAGTTCCTGGGGAGCGAAGGGGCCGCTCGCATGCTCTCCGATCTCGCGCGGCCCGGTCACGTGGTTCTCGGCCCGAGCCGGTTGGGACGGCGCGGGGGAGTGAGCGGCGAAGGCGTCGTCGCGCGAATCACTTTCCGAGCCTTGCGGGAAGGATCGGCCCGGGTGCGCTTCGGAGAGGTCGAAGTGCTCGATCCGCGCCTCGGCACGATCGAGCCGGTCGATCGCCGGGCGCTCGACCTCGAGATCGTCGCGGCCGCCGTCCAGCCGCCGGTATCGAGCAGCGAAGATCATCTCCCCGAGCGTTCCGATCCTCCGGAGCGGCCGCCGACGGTGGACCGAGAGCCGTGATCGAGAAGCGGCGTCGTCCGGCGCGAGGCGGCTACACTCTCGCCGAGCTGGTTCTCGTCTGCACGCTGCTGGTGACGCTGGCGGGCGTGGCTCTGCCGATCGGGAAGATGACCTCCACCCGCTCCAAGGAAGCTGATCTGCGGCTCTCTCTGAGGCTCCTGCGCAATGCGATCGACGAGTACAAGCGTTTCAGCGACAACGGGTTGATCCCCATCGAGCTCGGCACCGACGGCTACCCGCCGGATCTCGAAGTTCTGGTCGAAGGGGTCGAGCTGGTCGGCCTCGTCGACAATCGGTATCGGTTCTTGCGGCGCATCCCGACCGATCCGATGACCGGAACGACCGAGTGGGGTCTGCGCAGTTATCAGGACGAGTGGGACTCCGACTCCTGGGGCGGGTCGAACGTGTACGACGTCTACTCCGAGAGTGAGGGAGTCGGTCTCAACGGCGTGGAGTATCGGTTGTGGTGACAAAGCGACGGACCCGCGGGGCGGCCGGAGGAGGCTTCACCCTCCTCGAGCTCATCATCGTCGTCGCGATGATCGGGATCCTTGCCACCATCGCTCTGCCGGCTCTCAAGAACTGGCCGCGGCGCGCGGCGGAGGCGGTCCTCAAGACCGATCTGAGGACGATGCGAGACGTGATCGATCAGTACCACAGCGACAAGGGTTACTATCCCGGAGCTCTCGAGGAGCTGGTGGACGAAGGGTATCTGCGTGCGATGCCGTTCGACCCCGTGACCAAGAGCGACAAGACCTGGGTGCCGGTCTTCCAGGAGATCGACCCCGAGAGGCCGCCGGCGGAGACCGAGCTGCCGCTCGACGGCCAGCCCGGGGTGATCGACGTGCATTCGGGCTCGCCCCTGCTGAGTCTCGATGGAGTGCCCTACAGCGAATGGTGACGCGCTCGATTCACACACTTCGCGAGGCCGGCTACAACCTCGTCTTCCTGATCTGCTTCGTGACCCTGCTCAGCGTGATGCTGACCGCGGTGCTGCCGAGCTTCGAGAGACACGTCCAGCGCGAGAGGGAGGCGGAGCTGATCTTCCGCGGGTTCCAGATCGCCGAGGGGCTCCGGCTGTTTCAACAGCGCTTCGGCCGCTACCCGGTTTCCCTGGAGGAGATGCTCGAGATCGAACCGCGCTCGCTGCGTCAGCTCTGGAAGGACCCGATGACCGCCGACGGCAGATGGGCGTTGATCTTGGCGAGCGCTCCCGCCGGCGGCAACCGGAGGCGCGAAGGGGAGGACGAAGAAGATTCCGATGCGGGGAGCACCGTCGCGGCCGGCAGCGCCCCCGGGACGCGTTTTCAACTACCCCAGAGCAGCTTCAACACCGACCAGGCTCCAGGCCCGATCCTCGGCGTCGTCAGCCGCTCCAAGGAGTCCTCGATAAGGACCTTCATGGGAAAGGACCGGTATGCCGAGTGGCGGTTCACGGCGACGATGCTGCCGAAACCGGCGATCGTGCCCGGCACGACCCTCGTGGCGCGCAGCAATGTCGAGTGGTTGGGCCGTGCGTTCCCCCCGGGAATCGAGCCCGCTGCGGGAACCGGTGTCGGAGGACAGCCCGCCGACGTCGGCAACGCCGGTGGCCCGCGGGACCTCTTCGACGACGAAGAAGACGAAGAAGACGAAGAAGACGGCGGATGACGGCGAGCGGCCGGGTGAAGCTGCGCATCCGCCGGCTACCCGGCCACGACGACCTCCCTCTGCCACGCCCCGCCTCGGCCGGCGCGGCGGGAATCGATCTCGCCGCCGCCGTCCGCGAGCGGATCCGCCTGGCCTCGGGTCGACGCTGCGTGGTGCCGTGCGGCATCGCCGTCGAGATTCCCGGTGGCTGGGAAGGGCAGGTGCGGCCGCGATCGGGTCTCGCCGCCGAGCACGGGATCACGGTGCTCAACGCTCCGGGAACCGTCGACTCGGACTATCGGGGAGAGCTTGCCGTCATCCTCGTGAACCACGGTGACGCGACGGTCGAGATTCGACGAGGGGACCGGATCGCCCAGCTGGTCTTGTGCCCGGTCGCCGCCGAGGTCGAAGTCGAAGAGGCGGCGGATTTGAGCGAAACCGCCCGCGGGTCCGGGGGCTTCGGATCGACCGGGGTATGAGGCGTCGGCGCGCGTTCGACCGATTCAGGCACCCGAAGTCCTCGGGCTAGCTCTGGGGCTTGGCCGCGATCGCCTCCATCAGCTCCTCGACGATCTCGCGCAGCTCGATCGAATAAAGAGCGATCTCGTTGCCGCGCTTCTCGATCTCTTCGAGCGTCGCTCGATGGAGGCCGTGTGTCCTCGGGCGGATCCTGTGGGTCGAGAGCTCGTCGAGCTCCCTGATGCGTTGGTAGACGTCGCGAAAGCGCTGAGGATCCATGTCAGGTCCCCTTCCTTGAGGCTGGCGCGCCACGAAAGACGCGGACCGCCAGGTTGAACGCCGCCAGCACCAGGCCGCCGAGGACCGCCGACAGGCAACCGTCGACCTCGAGACCTGAGAGCAGACCGGCCGCCAGCCAGAACAGCAGCCCGTTGATCACGAGATAGAACAGCCCGAGAGTCAGCACCAGGGCGGGCAGCGAGAGCAGCGTCACGACCGGCTTGACGAGCAGATTGAGCAGGCCGATCACGACACCGGTGAGAAGCAGATAGCCGAGCGATCCGTTGTAGTGGATGCCGGGCACGAGCCAAGCGGCGACGATAATCCCCAAGCCGTTCAGCAGGATCTGAGCGAGCAGCTTCATCGGTGTCTAGTTGACCGACGTTTCGCTATCGCCGCCCCACACCGCGAGGCTGTCGGGTTCCACACCCAACTCTTCCAGCGCCCGGCTCCAAATCGTCTCGGGCGACGTCTCGTAGAGCAGCTCGTCGGTGGGAAGGGCAATCAGCCAGTCGTTGCGCGCGAGCTCCTCGATCAGCTGCCCCTCGCCCCAACCGGAGTAACCGAGCACCAGCCTGAAGAAGCCGGGTGGCTGCGAGGCGAGCGTCGCGAGGCTGCCCACGTGCTGGGTCATCAGCAGGCCGGGGACGAGCTCGGTCGCGGTGTCGCGATCGACCGTGATCGGGTCGACCTCGGTAGCACGGAAGAGCACGGTGCCGAGCTGCGGCTGGACCGGGCCTCCGAAATAAGCAGCCGCCTCAGCGTCTCCATTCCACGGCACTTCGAGGCCGTCCAAGATCTCGGCCACCCGGATGTCGGTGGCTCGGTTGATGATGAAGCCGAGGCTCCCCTCGTCCCCGTGTTGAAGGAGAAGCACGACGCTCTTGTGGAAGAACGGGTCGAGCACGCGTGGAGTCGCCAGAAGGAGGACTGGGGGCTCGAGTTCTGGGAGCATCGCGTCGATCTTACCGCCGCCGGTCTCGAAAGGTGAGCGCGGAGATTAACGAGAAAAGGCCACGCGGTGCGAGGCCTCGAAAGGGCTGGTTGCGGGGGCAGGATTTGAACCTGCGACCTTTGGGTTATGAGCCCAACGAGCTACCGGACTGCTCCACCCCGCGTCAGGACCAAGGAGGATGGCATAGGACCATGGCGCTGTCAACGGGTGGTGGAGGCGCTTGCCGACCAGGGGTGGTTGCAGGCGGGCGAGTCGGCCCGCTACTCTTGCGTGACGAGTTCGGGTCGGTTCGAGGAGGGCGAGGCACGGATGTTCGGTATCGAAGAGATCACGGCCAGAGAGGTGTTGGATTCTCGTGGGAATCCGACGGTGGAAGCGGATTGCCTTCTCGAGAGCGGTGCGTTCGGCACCGCGATCGTGCCGTCCGGGGCGTCGACCGGTGAACGGGAAGCGCTCGAGCTGCGCGATGGAGACGAGCGGTACCAAGGCAAGGGGGTAGCTCGCGCTGTCACCCACGTCGAAGAGGAGATCGGGCCACAGCTGATCGGGCTCGACGCCCGTGACCAGGCGTTGATCGACCGCATGCTGGTCGAGCTCGACGGGACGGCCGACAAGAGCCGCCTCGGCGCCAACGCACTGCTGGCGGTCTCCATGGCCGTTGCGAGCGCCGCCTCGGAGGCCGCGGGACTGCCTCTCTACGCTTACCTCGGAGGGCCGGGAGCGACGGTGCTCCCGGTGCCGATGTTGAACGTCCTCAACGGCGGAGCGCACGCCGATAACTCGGTCGATATCCAAGAGTTCATGCTGGTGCCCGTGGGCTTCGATCGATTCTCGGAGGCGCTGCGGGCGGGTGCCGAGATCTACCAGCTGCTCAAGAAGATCCTCGCCGGCAAGGGGCTCGCGACCGCGGTCGGGGACGAGGGTGGGTTCGCTCCCGACCTCGGCAGCAATCGCGAGGCGCTCGAGCTGCTCGTCGAGGCGATTTCGAAGGCGGGTTACCGACCCGGTGCGGACATCGCACTGGCACTCGATGCCGCGGCCAGCGAGCTCTCGACGACCGAGGGTGACGCGGTCCGCTACGATCTGGCGGGGGAGGGCCGCAACGGGCTGTCGAGCGACGATCTGATCGAGCTCTACAGCGATTGGGTCGAGACCTTCCCCCTGGTGTCGATCGAGGACGGGCTGGCCGAGAACGACTGGGTGGGATGGCAGCGTCTCACCGAGGCGCTGGGAGCGCGCGTGCAGATCGTGGGCGACGACGTCTTCGTCACCAACCCCGATATCCTCCGACGAGGAATCGACGACGGTCTGGCCAACGCGTTGCTCGTCAAGCTCAACCAGATCGGCACCTTGAGCGAGACTCTGGCCGCCGTCGAGCTTGCCAAGACCAACGGTTACGCCAACGTGATCTCCCACCGATCGGGCGAGACCGAGGACACCTTCATCGCGGATCTCGCGGTGGCGACTCGGGCCGGCCAGATCAAGACCGGGGCACCCTGCCGCAGCGACCGCGTCGCGAAGTACAACCGCCTGCTCCGAATCGAGGAAGAGTTGGGTGCCGGGGGGAGCTATCCGGGTCTTAGCGCTTTCCCGCGGAGCGCCGAATGAGGCCTGACGAACAGGCCGCCGCCGCGCGTCGTCGTCGCGGCAGGATCCTCGTCGCGATCGGCATCGTGGGCTTCGCCCTGCTCGCGGTCGCCATCTCGAGGAGTCTCGGTGATCTGAGAAAGGGACGGGCGCACGAGACCGAGCTCAACCGCCAGATCTCCGAGAGCGAAGGGCGAATCGAGATGCTCGAGGACCGAGTCGAACAGCTGCGGGACGACCCGGCGGCGCTCGAGACCCTGGCTCGGGAAGAGCTCTTGATGGCCGAGCCGACGGAGGTCGTCGTGCTCTTGCACGAAGACGATCCCGAATCACGGGGACCGAGGATGGCGCCGGGGAGCGCGGACCGTTAAATGCGGCGAACGATCCGTTTTCTGCTCGAGAACTCGCTGTTTCTCGTCCTTGGGGCCGCCGTCGGCCTGATCTGGGCGAACCTCGACCATGAGGGATACGAGGCACTCCTCCATCTCCCCCTCTTCGAGAATCCGTGGGTCGGCGCCCTGCACGACGGGCACCGTGTGGTGAATCTCCACTTTCTCGTCAACGACATCCTGATGGCGCTGTTTTTTGCCATCGCAGGCAAGGAGGTCTGGGAAGCGCTGCTGCCCGGCGGCCCTCTGAGCAACCCGAAGAAGGCGGCGACCCCGCTGATCGCGACCCTCGGCGGCATCGTCTGCCCGGCGCTGATCTACCTGCTGGGTGCCGCGATGCTCGGTCGGTTCGAGGCGCTCGCCCGGGGTTGGGCGATCCCCTGCGCGACCGACATCGCCTTCAGCTACATGGTGGCGCGCTTCATCTTCGGCGCGGGACACGCCGCCATTCCATTCCTGCTCCTGCTGGCGATCGCGGACGATGCGATCGGACTGCTGATCATCGCCGTCGCCTATCCGCAAGGCGAGCTCCGGCCGCTCTTTCTGCTGCTCTCGGTCGCCGCCGTCGTCGTCTGCTTAGCAATGCGCAGATCGCGGCTCAAGAGCTTCTGGCCCTACCTGCTGCTCGGAGGTGGGCTGTCGTGGGCCGGTTTCGCGCTCGCCGGGCATCATCCGGCGTTGGGCCTGCTGCCGATCATCCCGGCGATGCCGCACTCCCACATCGACACCGGTCTCTTCGACTGGAGCCTGATGGAGGATACCGACACCCTCTCCCGCTTCGAACACTGGTGGAAGAACCCGGTGGAGCTGATCCTCGGCGCTTTCGGGCTGTTCAACGCCGGCGTCGTCCTCAACGCCGTCGGCGATGCGAGTCTGCTGGTGCTCGCAGGCCTGCTGATCGGCAAGCCGATGGGAGTCTGGGGATTCGGGATCATCGCCGTGAAGGGGTTCAATTTCGAGCTGCCTCGCGGCATCAGGATGGTCGATCTCGTCATCATCGGCTTTGCCGCGGCGATCGGGTTCACGGTGGCGCTCTTTGTCGCGACGGTGGCGTTTCCTCCCGGTACGGCCCAGGATGCGGCCAAGATGGGGGCGCTCGGCTCGTTCGTGGCGGCCGGACTCACCTGGGGCGTGGCCAAGATCGTGGGCGTGGTCAAGGTTTCGGGCGAGAACGAAGTGCCGTCCGGCCACTAGAGACTCGTGGAAGAAGTGCTCCTCGGGGCGACGCGGGCGTTGCGGGAGTCCCCGCAGTATGCCGCGATCGCCGAAGGCGCCGCCGAGACGAACGGTCTGCCGGTAGCGGTGGCGGCGTGGATCTGCGGGCTTCGCCAGATCGACCTCGGTCGCCCGGCGTTGGCGGTCGTCCCTCGGGAGGGCGATGCTCTCAACTGGGTGGAGAGTGCCGACTGGCTCGGGAGTAGCGCGTCGTACTTCCCACCCCGAGGCCTCTCTCCCTATCAGCCTTCCGCGCCCTCCGCGGCGGTGCGCGCGCGCGAAAGCGTCGCTCTCGACATCTGGAACCGCCGCCGGGGGGTGCTTGTGTGCACCCCCAGGGCGCTCTTCCGGCGACTCCCCTCCCCCCGAGCGTTCGAGCAGAGCATCGTGGAGTTGACCGCCGGTGACGACATCCCGATGGGCGACCTGGCCGAGCATCTCGTGAGATTCGGCTACGAGCGAGTGGATCTCGTCAGCGAGATCGGCGAGTTGGCGCTCCGCGGAGGCGTCGTCGACGTCTTCGGTCCGGGAATGGACCGGCCACTGAGACTCGACTACTTCGGGGACACCCTCGAATCGCTCCGCCGTTTTTCGGTCGACGATCAGCGATCGGGCGCGAGCGTCGAGAGCGCTCGGCTGCTGCCGATGGCCCTCTATCCGGAGGGGGAGACGAGCCTTCAGCGGTTGGCACAGACGCTGGAAGCGCTCTCGCTTCCCCCGAGCTGGCGACTGGCCACGCGAGCGCTGCGAGAGGGTGATGCCTTTCGCGGCTGGCAGAATCACCTGGTCTTGGCCTTCGACAGCCTGCCGCTTGGGAGCTGGCTGGCCGATAGCTGGACGCTGACGATGGACCGAGATCTTCTCAGCGAGGAGGCACACGGCTACGCCGCTCAGTCGAAGGCCGACTACGAGCGCGGTGAGGAGGCTGCCGAGTGGGCACTGCCGCCCGACTTGCTCGAGGTCGGGCTGGAGGAGGTCGAGAGTCTGCTCGCCTCCGCGGACTTGGAGGTAGGGGGGCTCGCCCCGGGTGCGGAGGTGGTCGATTTCGAGGGTCGAAGCACCGAGATCTTCCACGACCACCTGCAGCGGTTTCCTCACGAAGTGGCGATCGCGCGGGAACGGGGGCGGCAAGTGATCCTCGTCGCGGGCTCGGGTCAAGAGGATCGCCTGCGACGCTGGTGCGAGGATCGCGGCGTCGCACTCGACGGCGTCGGGGTGCACCTCGTCACCGGGGATCTCGAGCGCGGCTTCGAGCTGCCGCCGGTTGGAATCACGATCTACAGCGATCGGCAGCTCTTCCCGCGACGAGCCCCGCGGCGCAAATCACGGCTTGCGCCCTTCCTGAGCGGGCTGCGAGATCTCCGGGTCGGGGATTATCTCGTTCATCGCGACCACGGGATCGGGCAGTTCATCGCGTTGCGGTCGATGGCGCCCGAGGCGAACCTGACCGCGGCGCAGGTGCCGCCGGAGCTTGCCGGAGTCGAGAGCAGCGCGCCGACGACCGAGATCGAGGTCATGGAGATTGCCTACTCCGGCGGCAAGAGCCTGCTCATGCCGCTCACGCGGATCGACCTCGTGGAGCGCTACAGCGGGATCGAATCGGTAGCGCCGAGACTCGATCGGTTGGGTGGCGCCTCGTGGTCGAGGCGCCAGGACCGAGTGCGCAAGAGTGTCCGCAAGCTCGCCATCGACCTCCTGGCGCTCTACGCCGAGCGTCGGCTCGCCCGGGCGCCGGCGATGCCTCCCGCGAGCGATCTCGTGGCGCAGTTCGAGGCGGCGTTCGAGTTCGAGGAGACGCCCGATCAGTCGGCGGCGATCGAGACCATCATGCACGACCTCGGCCGCTCGCAACCGATGGATCGGCTGCTGTGCGGTGACGTCGGATTCGGCAAGACCGAAGTCGCGATGAGGGCGGCTTTTCGGGTGGTGGAGGCGGGCTACCAGGCGGCGCTGCTGGCGCCGACCACAATCCTGGCGGATCAGCACCTCGAAACATTCAGGCGCCGGCTCGCCGGATTCCCGGTGCGCGTGGAGATGGTCTCGCGTTTCCGGAGCCCGGCCGAGATCAAGGTGATCCGCGACCGCATGGCGGCGGGAGAGATCGACGTCCTGATCGGCACCCACCGCCTGCTGAGCCGCGACATCGAGCTCCCAAACCTCGGTCTGTTGATCGTCGACGAGGAGCAGCGCTTCGGAGTCGCGCAGAAGGAGCGGCTGCGCGACCTCAAACGCGACGTCCACGTGCTGGCGATGTCGGCCACGCCGGTACCGAGGACGCTGCAGCTCTCTCTGGCGGGCGTGCGGGATCTCTCGGTCATCGAGTCGCCACCGCGAGACCGGATGGCCGTCGAGACAGCGACTCTGCCGCTCGATGACGAGACCGTTCGCGAGGCGATCGAGTTCGAGCTCGAACGAGGGGGACAGATCTACTTCGTCTACAACCGGGTCGAGGGAATCGAGGAGATCGCGCGTTGGCTGCGGAGGCTCGTGCCGGAGCTACGGCTGACGATCGGGCACGGGCAGCTGCCGGAGCGGGAGCTGGCGCAGCGCATGCACGCCTTCAAGGAGCACCAACACGATCTCCTGCTGGCGACAACGATCATCGAGAACGGGATCGACATCTCGAACGTCAACACCATGCTCATCCACCGGGCCGATCGCTTCGGCCTCTCCCAGCTCTACCAGCTGCGCGGCCGGGTCGGCCGGGGCGATCGCCTGGCCTACTGCTATCTTCTCGTGTCATCGGATCGGATGCTGAGCACCGAAGCTCGGCAGCGGCTGAGCTCGATTCGCGAGTTCTCGGAGCTCGGCGCGGGCTTTCGCGTGGCTGCCCGCGATCTCGAGATTCGAGGCGCCGGCAATCTGCTGGGCGCCGAACAGAGCGGTCACATCGCGGCGGTGGGCATCGAAACGTACCTGCGGCTGCTCGAGGACGCGGTGCGCGAGCTGCGCGGCGAGACCGTGTCGACAGCGGCGTCCGCCGTCGTCGACCTGCCGGTCCCGATCACGATTCCCGAGAGCTACATCGCGGACGCCAATCTCCGGATGGAGGTTTATCGTCGAGTCGCGGCTGCGCCCGACCGCAGCGAGATGCTGGCCGAGCTGCGTGACCGGTTCGGAAAGCCGCCTCCGAGCGTCGAGTCACTCGTCGATGTGGCACAGCTCAAAGCGCGTGCCGAGGCCCACGGCGTACAATCGATCGCCGCCGGTCGTCGTAAGCTCGAGATTCGGCTGCGACAAGACAGCGACGTCGATCTCGAGAGCTTGGTGCAGTGGATCGGGCAACGGGACGGCGTGAGCTTCAGTCCGTCGGGCGTGCTCAGCGTGCGCCACGACGGGGACGAGCCGATCGTTGCCTTTGCGGCGCGCACGTTAGGGGAGATCCTCGGAGAGTGAAGAGACGCGGTGTTGCAGCAGCCACGCTGGTCGCAGGGTTGACCTTGGCCTGCACGAGGGCCGACACCCCGGCCTCCGACACCGTTGCGCGTATCGGTGAGCGCGAGCTCTCGTACAGCGATTTCGAGAGCTACCTCGAGCTGAATTCTCTCGACGGCGAGGTGGGGCTGCCGAGCGCCGTTCTTACCGGTCTATTCGATCAATTCGTTCTCGAGGAGCTGCTTCTCGAGGTGGCGCGGGCCGAAGGGATGGGGGAGGGCGATCGTCGCCGCGTCGTCGAGCGGCTCGTCGCGCGACGGGTCGCGCAAACCGTCGACGAATCCGCTGTCGCGGCCTACTACCGAGAGCATCCGAAGCAGTTCGAGCTTCCCGAGCGGATCGACCTTCGACAGATCCTGGTCAACGATCGCGCGACGGCCGAGGCCGCCCTGGCGCGGCTGCGAGCGGGTGAGTCGTTCGCGGCCGTAGCGGCCGACGCCGAAGGCGAGGACTCCCGAGGCGGCTGGATTCAGGAAGGGCTGACTAGCGACAGCTTGCCACCCGCCTTCGCGGAGACGATCTTCGCGCTCGAGTCCGGCGAGATCAGCGAAATTGTCGAAGCCGATTACGGGTTCTTCCTGTTCGAGGTCAGCGAGCGTCACGCGGCGCAGGAGTTGAGCTTGGTGCAGGCGACCCCTCGGATCAGGGCCACCCTCGAGCGCGAGGCGGCCGATCGCGCTCTCGGCGACCTGGTCGAGGAGGCAACCGGACGCTACAATGTCGCCGTCTTCGAGCAGAACCTGCCGTTCGACTACCTGGGTACCTACCGTTCGAAAGTTTGATCCCGATGATCCCTAATAGATTCTTCATCTTAGGACTCTTGCTCACCGCCCCCGTGGCGGTCGCCTCCGCCGATGTCAACCGCGTCGTCCTTCAGGTCAACGACCACATCGTCACCCTTCACGACTATCAGATGCGCTACGGCGAGCGTCTGCGAGCGTTGCAGGCGGCGCAGATTCCGGAGGCCGAGCGTGCGGCTCGCCTCGCCGAGCTCGGCGAAGGGGTCTTTCGCGAAATGTTCGACGAGCTGCTGATGCTCTCGAAGGCGAGCCACGATCGGATCGAGGTTACCGAGGGGATGGTGGACGCCGCCGTGGATCGTTTGCGCGAAGCGAATGGTCTCGAAGACGCGGAAGAGTTCGATGCGGCACTCACCGCCAGCGGGATGACGCGCCCGATGTTGCGCAACCAGGCGCGACGCAATCTACTCTTGCGGCAGGCAACCGCCATCGAGCTTCAGTCGCGCGTCGACCTCGACGAGGAAGATCTGCGCCGCTACTACCAGAGTCACCTCGAGGAGTTCCAAGTAGCTCGGCAGCTCCAGCTGCGTTCACTCGTGGTTCTGGAGACGAGCGGCCTCGAAGAGGATGAGAGAGCGGCGCTCGCCGAAGAAGCTCGGGCGATGATGCGGAGCGGCGCCGATGAGTTCGATGCCTGGGCGGCGGCGAAGAGCGAGGTGGGCGAAACGACCGATCCGATCAATCTCGGTTGGATCCGTGCGGGGGACCTCGACCCCGACATCGAGTCGGAGGTCTGGGATCTGGAGGCCGGTGCGGTGAGCGCGCCGGTGCCCGCTCGCGGAGGCCTCCACGTGGTGCAGGTCCTCGGCGTCGAAGAAGCGCATCTTCGGCCGTTCGCCGAGGTCAAGGACGAGGTCGAGAACCTCGAGTTGAACCGGTTGCAGCAGGAAGCCGTCACCAGGATGCTGACCGATCTCGAGAAGTCTTCGTACATTCGCATCGATCCGCCGCCGGAGGCGGCCGGCTTCCGAACTTCGCGGGCGCCGATCGATGAACCGCTGGGACCGTTCCCCGCGACCGAGGAACCGGCGGCGCCTGCCGCGGACGACGGCCGCTAGAAGCCGGTCCGGACTACCCTGATCTGAAGGGTGAACGCGCCGTTCTGGCACGTTGGGAGCCGTTTGGGGAATTGGTGGACAAAAATGGACAGAAGTGGACCACATTGCTAGACTGCCGGCGCTAACGCTTGTTCCTTTGGGCGGTGAACAGTGTTCCGTGGCAGCGCTGCGACAAGAATCGACGACAAAGGCCGGTTGAAGCTCCCAACGAGCTTTCGCCGGCAGATGGAATCCGAGTTCGGCTCGGACGTCTTCATCACGTCGGTGCGAGGTACGTCCGTCCACATCTACCCGATACAGGTGTGGGAGGAGATCGAGAACGCACTGGCTTCTCTGCCCAAGACCGACCAGGTCAAGCAGCGCTTTCTGGAGCGCACCAGCTACTACGGCCAGGAGGCAACGCTCGACAAACAGGGTCGAGTCGTGCTGCCCGTGATCCTCCGCGAGAGCGCCGCGATGAGCGGAGATGTCGTCGTCAGTGCCCGTCTCGACCACCTCGAAGTCTGGAACCACCAGCGACTGCGGGAGCGCTTCGAGGATAAACCGTTTGCGGACGACGACTTCGCTTACCTGAGCGAGCGTGGCATCTGATGCTGCGAACGGCTCTCGGGCGAGCAGATCGAGGAGAGAGGAGCTGAGAGTCGGACTCAACCGTTCATGTGCCGGTCCTGCTCGGCGAGACGCTCGATTTCTTCGAGCCGATCGGCGGCGGATTGCTCGTGGACTGCACGCTGGGATTGGGAGGGCACGCCGAAGCTCTGTTGAAGGCTCATCCGACGTTGCGCCTGATCGGGATCGATCGCGATCCTTCCGCCCTCGAGAGGGCGCGACGTCGGCTCTTCGGCTTTGGCGCGCGTGTCAGCTGCGTCCTGGGGGAGTACGGGGATCTCGCACGACTCCTGCGCGAGCAAGGAGTCCAGAGGGTGTCGGGGATTCTCGCCGATCTCGGTGTCTCCTCGTTGCAGCTCGACTCGCCGCAGCGGGGTTTCAGCTTTCGGTTCGAAGGGCCTCTCGACATGCGGATGGGTGAGAGCGGTCTGACAGCCGGGGAGATCGTCAACGGCTACACGGAGGTCGAATTGGAGCGAATCTTGAGGGAATACGGTGAGGAGCGGCAAGCGCGGCGAGTGGCTCGAGCGATCGTGGCCGCTCGCGAAGAGCGAGAGATCGCGACCACGACCGAGCTTGGCGAGCTCGTGCGGGCGGCCAAGCGTCCCGAAGGCCGGCGGCGCTGGGGAGTGGCTCGGCGGGACCCGGCGACCCAGGTCTTCCAGGCACTCCGGATCGAGGCCAACCGGGAGCTGACCGGCCTGGAGCGCCTGATGGGTCAGGTGGCGGACATGCTCGAAGGCGATGGCAGGCTGGTGGTGATCTCGTACCACAGCCTCGAGGATCGGATCGTCAAGAACACGCTGCGCGATCTCGCGCGGGGAGAGGTCGACGAGATCACCGGCCGAACCCATTCCGAGACCCGGGTGCTCGAACTGTTGACCAAGAAGCCGATCCGGCCGACCGAGGCCGAGATCGCCGTCAATCCGAGAGCCCGCTCGGCCAGGCTGCGCGCTGCAAGGAGACTCTAGAGAGTTGAAGAGCACCTACTCGATCCGCCAGCCGGTCGCCAACACCTACCTGGTGCGCGAGCGGGACCGGCGTCTGCGTCGCGATCTGCTGGCCGTGCTCGCTCTGGCGTTGCCGTTGAGCTTGGCGGTGCTGGCCTACCTGTGGATCTCGAGTCAGTTGTGGGCCGTCGGATACGAGTTGCGGAGGCTGGAGAAGACGCTTGCCGCCCAGGTCGAGCGCGAGCGGATCCTGCGGGTCGAGGTGGCCCAGCTGTCGCGACACGAACGGGTCGAGGAGAGAGCCAGACACGAGCTCAATCTTCGGGAGTTCTCGCTCGAGCGCGTCGTCTTCGCCGAGGAGCTCGAATGAAGAGTCGGCTCTGGGTACTGACGGCGATCATCGCGGCCTGGTTCGTCGGGCTTTCGCTGCGTCTCTACAGCCTGCAGGTGGTCGACCACGATCACTACGAGCAGAGGGCTCGCCGGCAGCAGAGGAGCGAGCTGACCCTGACGCCG
Organism: Thermoanaerobaculia bacterium; assembly: GCA_945787575.1. Classification (GTDB taxonomy): domain Bacteria; phylum Acidobacteriota; class Thermoanaerobaculia; order Multivoradales; family JAHEKO01; genus CALZKB01. The sequence continues at coordinate 26,364 of CALZKB010000026.1, forward strand.
CCCCGAGGGACGATCTTCGATGCCCGCGGCCGGGAGCTCGCCCTGTCGATCGAAACCCGCTCGGTCGCCGCGGACCCCAGCATGATCGCGGACTCGACGCTGGCGGCCAGCCTCCTCGCCGAGGTCCTCCCCGGGGACCGCGCCTCGATCGCCAAGGCGCTGAGCAGACGAGACCGCAGTTTCGTATGGGTCGCCCGTCAGCTTCCCGCGAACCAGGTAGAGGCGGTCCGCGCGCTCGACATCGAGGGAATCAGCTTTCCGAAAGAGAGCAAGCGCGCGTATCCGCTCGGCCGACTCGCGGGCTCGGTGCTCGGCTTCATGGGGGTCGATCCGACGGGCCTGGCGGGTCTTGAGCTCGCGTACGACGAGCGCGTGGCGGGACGCGCTGTGAAGCGCCCCGTCCTCCGGGACGCGCGCGCCGGCCGGATGCTCTACCGGAGCTTCGAGTTCGAGCAAGCCGAGCCGGGAGATGACCTCTTTCTGACGATCGACAGCTCGATTCAGCACGTCGCGGAGCGCGAGCTCGCGGCGGCGATCGAAGAACGTGGAGCCACGGGCGGTTCGGTCGTGATGCTCGATCCGAGGAGCGGCGCCGTGCTGGCCATGGCCTCCTACCCCGGGTTCGACCCCAACGACTACGCGAAGGCGCCGGCGACGCAGCGCAAGAACATACCCGTCCAGAACCTGTTCGAGCCGGGCTCGACGTTCAAGCTGATTACGGCGGCGGCCGCGCTGGAGGCGAATGTCGATCCGCTCGATCGCTTCGACTGCGGCAATGGGGAGATCGTGTTCCGTGGCAAGCGGATTCGCGACCACGCCCGCTTCGACGACCTGAGCTTCTCGGAGGTGATCGCTTACTCGAGCAACGTCGGCGCCATTCAACTCGGACTGCGGGTCGGAGAGGAGAAGCTCTACGAGCGAATCCGCGCGTTCGGGTTCGGATCGAAGACCGGGATCGACCTCAACGGCGAGAGTGCGGGTCTCGTGCATCCGGTGGAGGAGTGGAACAAGCGCGCGCTCGATAACTTCAAACTCAGCGGGCTCACGCTGCCGGCC
>CALZKB010000027.1 GCA_945787575.1 Thermoanaerobaculia bacterium
CGCTTGAGCGAATGCGGCCGTGCCGCACAAGCTCATGAGCGCAACGACTGCAACTGTCACGTATCTCATCTTTACCTCCTTTGGTCCCGATCGGGGTCGCGGTGGACCGGCCCCCCGGACGAGGGCCGCGTTCGATATAGGAAAGTCTCGACCAGAGAGAGCCGCTTTGTCGCCACCCGGTGGGGCGGCATGGCCCGCGCGGAAGCTGGGACCAGGGGGTGCCGGCCGGCACGGCGGAGCCCCCACCCGCCTAGGTGGTGCGCTCACTGCCGGGTACGGAGCAAGATAACCGTGGGGCGAGCGCGCGGCGATCGTCCCACATTTGGGGACACCCGAGGGACTGGAGGCGTCCGCCATGCCAGAACCTCGATCGGAGAGCAGCACGCAAACGGCCAGCGTGGGTCCCGACTCGCCTGACGGAATGGCCGCAACCGAAGGCGGCGAGTCGTGAGGCGATCTCTGTTTCTCGGGTTCGCGCTCCTCTTCGTGGTCTTCTTGAGCGGGACGGGCATCGCGATCTCGACTCTGCTGCGCAGCGCCGCCGAGCTGCGGCAGGTGGTCGAGCTCCACCAGGTCGAGAAACTGCGCTCCCGCCTGCGTCTTCAGGTTCACAAGACGCAGGGCGATCTCAAGGTCTCGAGGACGGCGTTCGCTGCCAACCTCGACGAGATCATCGCCAACGTGCGCTCACTCGAGGGTCAGCAGCGAGCGTGCTTATCGTGTCATCACGAAGCCAACGTCCTGGTACGGCTCGAAGAGCTTTCCCGACTCGTCGCCGACTACAAGAGTCGCTTCAGCCACTTCGTCACCGCGGTGGACGACGACGATCGCCGCTCCGAGTTACAGCTCGAGACCGTGGCGATCGGGGAGCGGATCGAGGACAACATACATGGGCTCGTCCAGGTGGCGCTGCCCGCTCTTGAAGGGCGCACTCGCGAGGCGATGGCGAAGGTCGATCGATCCCGACAAGTGCTCTCGGTCACGGTGGTACTGACGGTGCTCATCGCCCTCCTCGTCGCCGCGATCCTCGCCCGGCGGATCCACCGCCCGGTTCAGGAGCTGGCCGCGGCCGCTCAACGGATCTCGGCCGGTGATCTCGGGTTCGAGATTCGCCTGCGAGAGCCGGGCGATTTCGGGAGGTTGCTCGAGGCGTTCAACGCGATGAGCGCGACCCTTCGAAAGAACAAGCGGCAGATCGAGGCCTACGTACACAAGTTGACGAGCCTCGCCGGAGCGCTCCCCAGCCTGCATGCGACGCGGGATCTCGAAGCCATGTCGCCTGTCTTGCGTAGCGTGGTCGAGAGTCTGATCGAGGTCGAGCACTTCGGTTTTGCCTTGCGGATCGATCCTGAAGCCGAAACCTGTCGCTTCTTCTTGTTCTCGGGCGGAGAGGAGATTCCGACGCCCGGTCCGAAGGTTTCGGCGCAGGTCCTGCGGCAGGCCCACCTGCAGGTCGCAGGTCAACCTATGATGGTGAATCGCGAACCGGCGAGCCAGTGGGCTCTCGGTCGCTGGCCGTTTCCGAGCCCGCCTCGAAACTTCCTCGTCGCCTGGCTGGAGATCGGGGACCAGGTCAGCGGCTTTATTCTCCTGGCCGACAAAGTCGGCGGCGATTTTCAGGACGAGGACTCGAGCCTGCTGACGATTCTGGCGAGCGGCCTGGTCGAGACCCTCGACAACATTGTGCTGTTCGACGAGCTCCAACATCAGATGGACAAGCAGCGAGAGACGCAGCAAGAACTGGTGCAAGCCGAGAAGCTGTCCGCGCTCGGCATTCTCAGTGGCGGTGTAGCCCACGATTTCAACAACATTCTGTGCGCGATCCTGGGACATGCCAATCTGCTGAGCGCGAACGCGACTTCGGCGAATGAACGAGAGAGTCTGACGACGATCGAGCAAGCCAGCCACCGGGGGGCCGATCTCACCCGCAAGCTATTGACCTTCTCGCAGCCCTCCCCGGTCGAGTTCAGGAGATTCCGGATCAACGACCGCGTACGGCGAGTGATGGGGCTTGTCGGGCGGACGCTCGATAAGCGCGTCGACGTGGTGCTTGACCTCGCCGACTCCGAGCCGATCGTTCGAGGTGATCCGGGAGAGATGGAGCAGGTCGTCATGAACCTCTGCGTCAATGCCCGCGATGCCATTGTAGGCGGCGGGCGACTGCTAGTCCGAACGGAGGAGGTCGAGTCGGACGGATCGTTCCGCGAGCGCTGCGAGCCGGCGGACGCCAGTAGCTACGTACGGGTGACCGTGGAGGACACCGGTAGCGGCATTCCGGAAGAGTTGTTGCCACGGGTCTTCGAGCCTTTCTTCACGACCAAGAAGAATGACCGGGGAACGGGTCTGGGACTGTCCATCGTCCAACGTATCGTCCGCGATCACGGCGGTGCATGTTCGGTCGAAAGCGCGGTGGGCGGAGGCACTCGTTTCGAAATCCATCTGCCGGCCGCTACCGGCGAGTCGCCGCTTGCGTCCGTCGAGCCGGCGAGCTTCAGCGGTGCGGGCCAGAAGGTCCTCATCGTCGACGACGAGGAGATGATCTGCAGCTTTGTGGATTCTCTGCTGCGCAGCAGGGGCTGCACGACTCTGATCGCTCAGAATGGAAGAGAGGCGCTGGACCTGCTCACGACGAGGGACGAGGAGATCGACCTGATGATCCTCGACCTCAACATGCCGGTGATGAGCGGCGAAGAAGTGCTCGAGAGGTTGGCGGCGACCGGTTCCCGCGTGCGGGTGCTCGCCATCAGCGGCGCCGAGGTCGACAAGGCGACTCGAAGGATCATGAGAGAGACCTCGACGGCCTTCTTGCGCAAGCCTTTCGGCGTTGACGAGCTCGCGAGCAAAGTGAGCGAGCTGCTCTAGGAGGCGCAGACATGGTGAATCTCGCTCGCTGCGGAGCAGTTCATGGAGAAACCCCCTCTCGGGCGGGCAGTATGTACCGGTCGGGGTGTGGCGTCCCGAACGTGGATCTGTGAGACACTGAATGTTGGGGGGCTTCCAAGGAGTCCCGACCTTGAGGTTCACGCGCCGTCTTCTCGCTGTCTTTCTCGTGCCGGCTTTTGCCGGCTTGCTTGTTGCATCCAGCGAGACCGATACGACGCGCCTCGAGGTCGGCCTCATCCCGGAGCGCAACGTCTTCGAGCAGGTCGCCCGCTACGAACCACTGACCGACTATCTCTCCAACGAGCTGGGTCGCCGCTTCGAGCTGACGATGCTCAGCCGCTACGGCAACATGATCGAGCGACTGACGCGGCGCGAAACACAGTTAGCGTTTCTCGGCTCCTTCACCGGCGCTCTGGCCAACGCTCAGCTGGCGATGCTACCCGTGGCACGACCGGTGAACTCCGACGGCACGTCGACCTACTACGGCCGGATCTTCGTTCGCAGGGACAGCGGCGTCGCGACCGTCGCCGACATGAAGGGCCTGCGGCTAGCCCTGGTCGAAAGAGCGACGACCGCCGGTTACGTCTTTCCCTTGGCCTACCTGCGCAGCAATGGCGTTACGGATTTGGAGAACCATTTCTCGGAGGTGCGGTTCTGGGGAAGCCACGACGCCGCCGTGATGGCGGTCCTCGAGGGTCGGGCCGATGTCGGCGCGGGCAAGAATACCGTGATGGACTGGCTGGCCGCGCGAGATCCACGAGTCGTGGAGCAGCTCGTGGTGCTCGCCTCGTCGCCGCGGGTGCCGTCGAACGCCCTCTTCGTCTCTTCCCTGATCGATGACGCGCTGACGGCGAGGATCCGTGACGTCGTGCTCGACCTCCACAAGACGCCCGAGGGCAGGGATATCTTGATCCGGCTGGGTGCCAGTCGCTTCGTGACCACGCGGACCAAAGACTACGCGCCGGTTCTCGAGCTCGCCGAGAAAGCGGCGATCGACCTGGACAGCTACGGCTACATCAACCCATGAGACGCCGCTTCATCGTCTCCCTGACGCTGCTGTTCGTCCTCTTCGGGGTCGGCAGCGGGGTCGGCCTGGTCGAGCTCAGGAGAAGCTCCGAAGAGCTCAACAGCCTCGTGGAGATGTTCGCGGTCGAGGACATGAGACGGGATCTGCAGCGGCAGCTCGGCTTGGCGGAGCAGTCGCTCGAGGTATCGGGCACGGTGTTCGCCGACAACTCCGATGAGCTGATCGCCACGGTGCGAGAGCTCGAACGGCAGATGTTCGCCTGCACGGACTGCCATCACGAGGGCGAGAGCCTACAGCTGATCGATCTGGGTATCGACCTCGTCGGAAAGTACAAGAGCAAGTTCAGCGTCTTCTTCACCGCGATCGGCGACGACCCTTGGAGAGAGCGGTTGCAGATAGAGGTCGCGGCGATCGGAAGGGAGCTCGAAACCACGGTCGGCTCTATCCGCCATCTCGCGACGGCGCAGTTGAGCGAGCACATCTCTGCCGCTCGAGCGCGCGTCGGTAGGTCGCGCGCGGTACTTACAACTACCGTGACGGCGAGCTTTCTGACCGCCCTGCTGCTGGCCGCCGGCTTTATGAGGCGTGCGACCGAGCCTGTGAACAAGCTGATCGACGCGGCCGCCCTGATTGCGGAGGGCCAAGCCGGCGTTCAGATCGAACATCGCGAGATTGGGCGCTTGGGGGTGCTGCTGGAGGAATTCAACGAAATGAGTCTGGCGCTTTGGACCCAAGCGCGCCAGGTCGAGAGACAGGCGGTAGAGGTCCGCAAGACCCGGGACGCAGCGCTCCTTACCTTGGCGCGACTCGCGGAGTCGCGCGACAACGAAACCGGCTGCCATCTGAATCGGATCTCGGCCTACAGCCGAGAGATCGCGCTGGCACTCGCTCGTTCGCCATACGCCGATCGGATCGACGAACGATTCGTCGAGCAACTCGCCAAGTCGAGCCCGCTCCACGACATCGGCAAGGTCGGGATCAGGGACTCCATATTGCTCAAAGCCGGCCCTCTGACGAGGGAACAAGAAGAGGAGATGCGCCGGCACACGTTCATTGGAGGCGACACCTTGCGCTCGGTCATCGGTACGGAAGCCGACGGCCACTTCCTCCGAATGGCCATGGAGATCGCATACTGCCACCATGAGCAGTGGGACGGAGCCGGCTACCCACGCAGCCTCGCGGGCGAGAAGATTCCGCTGAGCGCACGCATCGTCGCCTTGGCCGACGCCTACGATTGCATCACGAGCGTTCGCGTCTACAAGCCGGCATACAGTCACGGCGAGGCGATCCGACGCATCATCGCGGACCGGGCACATCATTTCGACCCGGTGGTGGTGGACGCCTTCCTCCTTTGCCACGAGAGACTCGACGAGATCAGGAGGAGTACCGAGACCGAGCTCTCGGAGCACGACCAAGAAGACCGGTCGGAGTCCGGAATCCTCATCGACTTCCGATCGGACCGCTCGACAACGGAGGGCTGATGGAGACCGTGGGAGCCCACGCGCAAATCGGCGGCAGCGGTCCAACGGGCGTCTGCGTGAGATCTTGGAGGCGGCGATGCGCTGGACCGAGCGATTGAGCGTCCGCCTGATGGTGCCGATCGTCGCCGTCCTCGCTCTCTCTCTCGGCGCCTCGCTCGTCTGGCTCTACCGGCAGCAAAAGCAGGAGCTGATGGGCCGCGCACGCGAAGAGACCGAGCTCATCAACGAGATCACCAAAGCCGGGCTACGCGGCCAGATGCTGCGCAACACCGAGGACATGACTCAGGAGACCATCGATCTGATTCACGAGAAGATCGAGCTCGACGGTCTTGCTTTGCTGTCGAAGGACGGCGTCGTGCGGTATTCGGCCGAATCCGCGAACCTCGGCGAGAAGATGGATCTCGACAGTCCGATCTGCGCTGCCTGCCATGCGGGCGAGGCGACCGCGCCGACCAAGACGATCGAGGTCGTTTCGGCCTCCGGCGCCCGGGTGTTGCGGTCGATGAATCTGATCGAGAACGAGCCGGAGTGCCGGGACTGTCACGCCGCCGACGAAAACTACCTGGGGATGCTGGTCCTGGACCGGTCGCTGGATCGCCCGTTGGCGAGAATCGATCGGGTGCAACGGTCACTGGTGGGGGTTGGCTTCGCCGCCCTGCTGACGATCGTCGGCCTGCTGTTCCTGATCGTGCAACGACTGGTGCAGCGCCCAATCGACGTTCTCATCGACGGCACCCGCAGCATACGAAAGAGAAATTTTGAAACCACGATCGACGTCGGGGTCGAAGGCGAGCTGAGCGAGTTGGCCGAGGCGTTCAACGAGATGCTGACGGACACCCGCTCCTACTTGCAGGAGATCAAGGGCAAGAGCTTCGAGCTCTCGACGCTGTACACGATCGTCGACCGCGTGACCCGCAGCATCGATCTCGAGAATCTGCGCAAGATCATCCTCGACATCGTCAACGAGGCCTTCTCGGATGTCGAGACGTCGCTCATCGCGATCCGGCCGGCCGAAGGGGGCGAAGTCCATGTCGGCACGCGAGCGCCCGGAATGCCGACGACCTCCAACATTCTCTTGGACCCGGGTGAACTGGAGCGTATCGAGAAAGTGGTCGACGCCGAGATCCTGCGCCGTTGGCTCGATGGCGAGATCGAGACCCGGCAGCTCAGCGACGGCGGCGCTCGCGCCGACGTGCCGCTGCGCCCGAACGGGCGTGACATCGGCCTGCTCTCCGTGACCAAGCGGACGGGACGAGCCTTCGACGAGGTGGAGCTTCACCTCCTCGATGCGCTCGAGACGCACGTCTCGGTGGCTCTCGAGAACGCCCGTCTCTATTCGTTGGCGATCACCGACGAACTGACCCGCGTCTACACCATGAGGTACTTCCAGAACGCGCTCGCCGAGGAGGTGGGCCGTTACGAGCGCTACGGACAGAAACTCTCGCTCCTGATGATCGACATCGACGACTTCAAGCGGATCAACGACACCTTCGGACATCCGGTCGGCGACGAGGCGCTGCGGCGCGTGGCCCGGATCCTCAGAGAGGCAGTGCGGGAGATCGACATCGTCTGTCGCTACGGCGGCGAGGAGTTCACGGTGATCCTGCCGGCTACCGGCGGCAAGGCCGCCGTCGTCGTCGGTGAGCGGATCCGCGCCGCGGTCGAGGCGACGCCGTTCGACATCTCTCCCGAGGTTTCCTTTCGCCTCACCATCAGCGTCGGCTCCGCCTGCTGTCCGGAGGACGAGGCGACGGCGCGCCATCTCGTCGAGGCCGCCGACGCCGCCCTCTACCGGGCCAAGAGGGACGGCAAGAACCAGATCGTCGAAGCCGGCGACGTCGCTTGATCTTGACTCGAGGGGAGGCGGCCGCTACGCCGGTGTGGCATCTGGATAAACGAAGGATTCTCCCCGTCGGTGCATCCAAGCAAGAATAGCGGCCTCGCTCGGCCGTCGGCGAGGGTGTTCGCGAGGAGGTGACCGTCGCCGAGCGGAGCCCGATCTAAACCAGAAAGGAGCCTCCAGTGTCGATCAAGGGTCAACGGAGAGGGTTGAGAATCGTCGTCACCATCGCCGCGCTCGCGGCGCTCGGCTCGGGCGCCGAGTCGGTCGCCGAGGAGGGCTGGGGCATCCGGATCGAGCCGTTGTTCGTGGAAGCGTACGGTCACGACCGGCATGTCCTGACCGTGCGTGACGGAGCCTCGGCCACCGACGTCGACGTGTCCACTGATTCCGGCCCGGGCTACCACCTGGAGCTACGCAAGCCCGCGCCGGGGTGGGGTTGGGGTGTCGACTTCTTCTGGTTCTCGACGCCGCAGAGCGTGCCGAATCGAGACGCTGCGGCGACCGCCGCCGGTTCGCCGGTGGCGTTCGAGATCCCAGCCGGCTCATTCGTCTCGAACGGGCCCGATGAGCTCCTCTACTACCGGCTGCTCGAAGACAACGACATCGCCGCTTGGACGCTCGATGTCTACGGCCTGAAGACGATCCGCGAATCGGAGCGGCGCACCCTTCGCCTGCTCGCCGGGGTTCGTGCCGCCGACTTCGACAACGACTACCGAGCGGCCGCCGGTCTCGGGACGGCAGGCGGTACCCGGCTCGACTCGTCGTCCAACTACGACCGGATGCACGGCCCGATCGTCGGTCTGATAGCCAGCCACAGCCGGGGTCGCCACGGCTTCGAGCTCTCCGGCAGCCAGGCGATCGTGCTGGGGACCGTCGATCTGTCGAGCACCCAGTCGGATTTCGTCGGGCCGTTCGTGGGCGAGGCCCAGGCCTTCACGGACGTCCGCACCTTCGGGCAGCCCAAAGACGTCACCATTCCGATCACCGAGCTGCAATTCAAGTGGGCGCGGGAGCTCGGCCAGCGGACTGCGTTTCACGCGGGATTCACCGCCGCCGCCTGGTGGAACGTGTCGGTGCCGCCCGGCGTCTTGCCGACCGGGGGTCAAGAGGCACTCGACGAGAACACGATCGTGTTCTTCGGACTTCTCGCGGGGATCGAATTCGGTCGCTGACGAGACAGCACTGCCGTCGATTCAAGTTGCGAGAGGCGGAGCAACAACACCGACCTAGCGATGGATCACGAGCCCGTCGTTGAGGACGAAACCTGAGGAGCTCGTCGCACCGTTGCTCTCGGTCTCCCTCTTCTGAGGGTGGCTCGGGGTGCTTGTCGGGCGCGCCATCTGGGGGGGGCGCTTTTTCGGGCTGCCGGGTGGAGACTCGAGGGCCGCGGCTTCGGTAAGGGACCCACGCGGACTGTCGAGCCGCGCCCCGTGGCGGCATCCCCCCATCGAGATGCCAGGCGATTGCTGCCGGTTCCTGCCTCGCAGCACGATTCCGACCGCCGCGGACTCTCCGGCATCGATCTTGCTTGGTAGCGGAGCAGGAGCGATCCACGGAGGATCCGTTCCCGACCCAGGAGGGCGGTCTCACTGACGATCCTTGTTGGCGATGTGACATTTTTCGCACCCCAGCGATCCATCGAATCAAGATGATCATCCCGAAGAAGGAAGAGGGCCCGCAACTCGTCGCCGAGCTCGGCGTCTTCTCCAGCGCCGACGCTCTGCAGTGGGCGCGGAGCTCGCGACTGACGGGGCGACTCTCGTTCCGCCACGACGACGCCCGAATCACGCTGCTGTTCGAACGTGGCTGCATCATTTACGCGGCGTCCCGCGACGGGAGGGTGGCCTTCGGTCGGCATCTGGTCTCCGAGGGCCTCGTCGACGAGGTCGATCTCGCGGCGACGATGGTCTTTAGCCGCAGCAAGCAGATGCGCATTGGTGCCGCCCTGATCGGGCTGGGCGTGCTCGACGAAGCACTCGTCAGGGCGGAACTTCACGAGCACACGCTGAATCTGGCGACTCTGCCGCTGAGCTGGACAGAGGGCTGGGTCTGTGCCGAGCGCACGGAATCGGATCACCGGCTCGCCGTCATGCCCGAGCCGGTCGACACGATCTTCCTGCTCATGGAGGCAGCACGCCGCATCGACGAGATTACGGCTATGCGGAAGCTCCTTCCGGACGACGATCTGAGTCTCGAGCCGGGCGACGTCGAACTGCCTGCCGAGACGTCGCTTCGTCAGCACCGGACGCTCGAAATGCTGGAACCCCAGGACACCCTGGGGCGGCTCTTCGAGCGGATCGGAGGGTCGCACTACCGCTTCCTGGAGACGGTCCACGGGCTGGTCAGGACCGGTGTGCTCACGGTCAGGGCACCCGAGGGTGCCGAGCTTCTCGAATCGTCGCCGCTCGAATCGTTGAGCCTGGCCGGTTGACGCAGGTCGCCGCTGGGATCGAAGCCGCGGGCTACCCGATTGAGCGGGGCTACCCCGGCCCGTCGGCACGTTGGCTTCCGGGCACCGAGGACCTAGGCTGTCGCCATGAGCGAGTCGCGAGCCGTCGGCGCGCTGGCGTGCGCGGTTGTCGCCTGGATGGCCGGATCTGCGACGCTCGCCGTGTCGGTCGAGGATCAGCGCATGGGAGCCCTTACCCGTGGCGCTCTGCTCTACCGAGCGCACTGCTCCGTCTGCCACGGGGTCGAAGGCCGGGGCGACGGCCGACTGGCTGGGGAGCTACAGAAGCCGCCCTCCGACCTGACCCGGTTGCGTCGAGAGGGTGATGGGGAGTTCCCAGCCGATCGAGTCCGGCGGTTGATCGACGGTCGCCAGGAGCTGGCCGGCCACGCTCCGGGCGAGATGCCGGTTTGGGGGCTGACTTTTCTCGAGCACGGCCGTACCGACGATCAGGGAGGAGCGGCCGAAGCGATGATCGACGATCTCGTCGTCTACCTGCGCTCGATCCAGACCGGCGAGCGGTAGCCGGTGGTCCCGAGGCTTCTTCGGATATCATCCTCGTCTGAAGATGACGGATGATCGCGAGCGAATCCGACTCACGAGCCTCTCTTCCTGCGCCGGGTGAGCGAGCAAGCTGGCCCCTGGGGTTTTGGCGCAGGTCTTGCGCCCTTTGCAGGAGGTGGTGGCGTCGAGTGCGCCCAAAGAGTTGCTGGTGGGCCTCGAGGAGGCGGACGATGCCGCCGTGTACCGGTTGAACGACGAACAGGCGATCGTCGTGACGGTCGATTTTTTCACCCCGATCGTCGACGACCCCTTCGCCTACGGGGCGATCGCCGCCGCCAACAGTCTGAGCGACGTCTACGCGATGGGCGGGCGCCCGATCTTGGCGCTGAATGTGGCCGGCATGCCGGAGACGCTGCCGAACGACGTCGTCAGCGAGATCTTCCGTGGCGGCGCGGAGAAGGCGCGGGAAGCCGGGATCGTCGTAGCGGGCGGGCACACGGTGCGGGACAAGGAGCCGAAGTACGGCTTGGTGGTCGTCGGCACCGTCCATCCCCAGCGGCAGAAAACGAAAGGTGGAGCGTCGCCGGGCGATCACCTGTTTCTCAGCAAACCTCTCGGAGCGGGCGTCATCTCGACCGCCCTGCGGGCGGGTAAGGCGGACGAGGGGGAGGTGGCAGCGGCCACCCGGAGCATGCTCGAGTTGAACCGTGAAGCCGCGGAAGTGGCCGAGGAGCTCGGCGCGACCGCGGTCACCGACGTCACCGGATTCGGGCTCCTCGGCCACTTGGCGGAGATGGTCCGCAATGGCGGCGTCGGCTTCGAGTTGAGCTTTGCGGCGCTCCCCTGGCTGCCGGGTGCCCAGCGCTTGGCCGCGGAGAAGCTGTTCCCGGGCGGCGCGCACGACAACGAGGCGCATTTCGGAGAGACGGTGCGATTCAGCTCGGCGCTATCGGACTGGCAGCGAACCCAGTGCTTCGGCCCGGAGACCTCGGGCGGCCTCCTCGTCGCCGTGCCGGCGGCGACGGCACCGCGAGCGGATGCGCTCGCGGCGGAGCGCAAGACGTTACTGCGCAAGATCGGCGTCGCGGTCTCCGAACCGATCATCGACGTGCTCGAGTAAGCGAGGCTCGACGGCGCGACACAAGCGGCTCTCCGTCTGTGCTCCCCGTCCGAGCCGAGTCGGGGCGGTGCGACGCCGTCAGAAAGCACGGGAAACCGCAGGCTCACGCCCCGGGCCTCGTAGGATGGATTCTCGGCGGTCAACCCCTTGCCGTTGGGATGCGTGCATCCAGCGATAGCTGACGCCGAGGGTGTACGACCCCCCGACCCGGAATGAGAGTGAGGGACCGACGCGCCACATGAGGTTGTAGCGCTCGCCGCCGGCGGGGAAGTCTCGATCGTAGAGAATCACGGCCCCTCCCGCGTTCAGAAAAGCCGAGAACTTTGGCCGTCGCAAGACGCCCAACGATGCCATGAGGCTGGGACCGAGGCGACTGCCGTTGCTCTCGAAGGTCGCCTCTTGCAAGGTTCCCGCTTCCAACTCGCCGACGAGTTGGGTGATGTGGCTGTGGCCTGGATCACCATCGAGACCGAGCGGGCGGCGAGCGCGGCGTCCTCGGCGAGTCCGGTTCTGCCGCCGTTGGTCCGGTCTCGCGGTCAGGTCAAAGGTAGAGATGAATGTCGGCCTTCTCCATGATCGCCATGAAGCTCAGATACTCGACGAGCGGCAGGTCGTCGAAGATCAGTTGCTCCTTGGCGACCTTGAAGTGCTCCATGGACGGCCCACAGACGTAGAGCCGTGCCCCGAGACTGCGAAGCTGCTCGAGCTTGGCCTGGGCGGCGATGTGACCGGTCTTGCTCATCCCGGCCGCGGCGAAGCGGGAGAAGGGCCGAGACCAGCCCCGAAGCTTGGGGTTGAAACCTTCGGCGAGGACGTGCACCGCCGGGCCTTGGAAGAAGAGATGGACCTCGAGGTTCTCGAGCGCGGCGGCCAGCGCGAAACCGAGAGGGGAGAGAAGCTCCTCGAGACCGTCCGTCGAAATGACCATGGCGAGCTTCTTGGCCGTGGTCTTGCGAGCGCCCTTCTCGACGAGGAAGCGCAGGCCGTCGCCATCGGATTCGCTTTCCAGGAGCCGGTGGCCGGTCGCCTCGCACCAGGCGGCGATGTCGGCCCCGAACGGCTCGAAGTCGTCGGTGAGTATCTCCAGGGTCTGTCCGTCGTTCATCTCGTCGAGGCGCCGGCTAGCCTCGTAGACGACATAGGTGGTGATGCTCTTGCCTCGGCCGTCGAGGGTCGCGTCGGCGGTCGCCGTCTCCATGGTCTGCCTCCTCGGTCATGCACCGTCCTTTCGGCCCGGAGGCCCGACGGCGAAATCCGCCCAAGCATCCTGCTTCTCGCACCTTGTAGCACTCGAATCTCCAGACGGCCAGACTCCGATTGGCGGGGTGACTCCCTGCCCTGGCGGGCAGGCTCACGCCGGGGGACGTCCCGCCTCGGCGTTATGCCGAAGAGTAGAAGCGGGCGTGACGCGCCAGCCAGCGGTCGAGCACCAGCAGCGCCCAGGTCTGTTCGTTGGTCGGCGAGAAGAGGCGGGGGCGCCGGATGATCCCGCTGTCGGCCAGCCGGTGGAGGGCGCCGTCGAGCAGGCCCGGACTCTTGCGCGCCCACCGCCGGATCGCCAGGTTGAACCCGCGCTTCGGCCGTTCGAGGTGGCCCGGCGGCAGCCGGTCCTCCATCAGTCGACGGACGAGCAGCTTGCCCTTGTCCGTCTCCGGGTCACGCTGTAGCGCGGCGTCGAGGGTGAACGCCCACTCGACCAGTCGATGGTCGAGCAGCGGCGGTCGCACTTCGAGGGAGAAGGCCATGCTTGCCCGATCGACCTTGGTCAGCATCCCGTCGGGCAGGTAAGTGTGGAGGTCCGCCCACTGGAGACGCTGGTGAAAGGGCAGCTCCGGTCGCCAATGTCGGCGAAAATGCCAAAGCGGATCGGCATCGGCGACGCCGCGCAGCCGCGGTCCGACGAGCGCCCGATTCTGAGCCGGCGTGAAGAGGCCCAGGAACGAGGCATAACGCTCGAGGCCCGAGCTCCCCCGGCGCTGGGCGGAGCGTCCGCTCTGGCTGAAGGTCGGCAGGAGCTCCGCCGCGAGCCGGCGCCAGGCCGGCGCCGGGGCGCTCATCGCGTTTCCGTACCAGCGATAGCCGCAGAAGATCTCGTCCCCGCCCTCGCCGCTCAACGCGACCTTGACGTGCTCGCTGGTGAACCTGGAGAGCAGCCAGACCGCGAGTGCCGCGGAGTCCCCGAAAGGCTCGCCGAAGACCCTCACCATCTCGTCGACCGCCACCCCGAGGTCGGGTACCTCGGCGGTCTCCTCGGTGTGGCGGGTGGCGAAATGCTCGGCCACCCGGCGGGCTGCCGGCGCTTCGGTTCGGCCCGCCTCCGGCTGGCCGAGGGTGAAGGTCCGAGGGCGACTCAAGAACGAGGTCACCGTCGCCGAATCGATGCCGCCGCTCAGGAAGACCCCGATGGGGACGTCGGAGAGCGCGTGGTCGGGCACGATCCGGCCGAGGAGCTCGTCGAGCTCTTCCGTGGCGGCGGTGAGGTCACCGACCGAGCTCTGCGGCTCGGGCTGCCAGTAGCGTTCGACGCGGAGCGTGTCGTCCTCCCAAAGCAGGGTGCTGGCCGGAGCCAGCTTGTAGATCCCTTGCCAGGGCGTTTTCGGAGTCGGCACGTAGCTGTAGGTGAGGTAGTCCGCAAGGGCGTCGAGATCGAGTTCGGGCCGCCCCAGCTCGAGCAGCGGCGCGACCTCCGACGCGAACGCCAGGCCGCCGTCGAGCGGCCGGTAGTACAGCGGCTTGATCCCCAGCCGGTCGCGGGCGGCGAACAGCCGCTGGCGACGCTCGTCCCAGATGGCGAACGCGAACATGCCGTGGAACCGGTGGACGCACGCCTCGCCCTGGTCGAGATACGTGGGAAGGATCACCTCGCTGTCGGTCTCGGTGGAGAACGGCCCCGCCAGCGCGGCGCGCAACTCGCGAAAATTGTAGATCTCGCCGTTGTAAGTGAGCGTCAAGTCGCCGAGGTGCATCGGCTGCCGGCCGGCGGTCGAGATGTCCAGGATCGAAAGCCTGGTGTGGCCGATGTGGGCGCTGGTCGAGCGCCAGACGCCGGAGTCGTCCGGACCGCGATGTTCGAGCATCGCGGTCATTCTGGCGATCGTCTCGGGATCCTCCGGCGGGCGCCCGACGACGCCGGTTATGCCGCACACCTGACTATCGTACCGTCTCGGTCGGGATCCCCGACGGCGGCTTGGTTGCCTCCAGGACCATCGACTCCAGCGCGAGGTGGCCGGCCGGCTTACGGTCGACATGCTCGAGCTCGCGCAGCGCCTCGTGCTCGCTCGCCATCACCTCACGCCGGACGATCTCGGCGAAACCCGACTCCCGCATCGCGCGGGCCAGCGTCTTCTCGTCGTAGATGAACTCGTGACCCCAGGCGCGGACGAACTTGTTGATCAGGAACGAGTCGCAGTCCCAGGGCGCGTGCCGTTCCCGGTTCTTGATCTCGGTGGCGAGAAAGTGGCCGAGAAACTCGTCCTGGATGGGCCGTCGCTCGCGCTCGGGAGACTCCTCGGGCCGGTAGAGATCGACGAGGAACGCGAGGTCTGGCGTAGAGATCCGCAAAGTACCGCCGGGGGTGAGGATCCTGAAGCACTCGTCGAGCAGCTGCTGGCCCTGGGGAAAGGGGAAGTGCTCGATCATGTGTTCGCTGAAGACGTAGTCGAAGCTCGCGTCGCCGAACGGCAGCGCGCGGGTGGCGTCGAGATGCAGGACGTCTCGAGTTTTCGGATGGTAGTCGGCGTTGAGCCAGTCGGGGAGGATTCGCCGGCCGCAGCCGATCTGGAGCTTCTTGACGCCTTCGCGAGCCAGATACGAGCGTATGATCTGGTCGTCGCGATCCAGCTTCAGCCAACGCGCGGCGCCGCGGCGCAGAGCGAGCCGCAGCTTCTTCTTGAGCTGGCGCATCGGCTAGGAGCTCTCGAGAAAAGTGCCCGCCTGAAACTCGGCGAAGGCGCGGCGCAGCTCCTCCTGGGTGTTCATGACGATCGGGCCGTGCCAGGCCACCGGCTCCTCGATCGGCTTGCCGGAGACGAGTAGGAAGCGAATCCCCTCCTCGCCCGCCTGCACGGTGACCTCGTCCCCGGTGTCGAAGACGACGAGCGAGCGATTATCGACCTCTTCAGGCGCCGTCAGGGCCCACCCCACGCCCTCGGTCGGTGCCTCCACCGGCGGCGAGGCGTCGCTGAACCTGCCCGAGCCGGCGAAGACGTAGGCGAAGGCGTTGCTGTAGGTCTCGACCGGCAGGCTCCGCTTGGTTCGCGGCGGCACCGAGATGTCGAGGTATCGCGGCTCGGCGGCGATTCCATCGACGGGCCCCCGGGCGCCCCAGAAATCGCCGCAGATCACCCGCGCCCGGGTCCCGTCGTCCTCGGTCACCTCGGGGATATCTGCCGAAAGCACGTCCTGGTAGCGCGGTGTCGTCATCTTCAGCGAGGAGGGGAGGTTGGCCCAGAGTTGAAACCCGTGCATCCGGCCGTCGGCGTCGCCGCGAGGCATCTCCTGGTGGATGATGCCGCTGCCCGCCGTCATCCACTGCAAGTCGCCGGAGGTGAGCTCGCCCTGGTTTCCCAGGCTGTCGCCGTGCTCCACCGTCCCGGCGAGAACGTAGGTGATCGTCTCGATTCCTCGGTGAGGGTGCCAGGGGAAACCGGCCAGATAGTCCTCGGGCCGCTCGTTGCGGAAATCATCCAGCAACAGGAACGGATCGAAGTCCTCCGTCTCGCCGAATCCGAACGCTCGGTGAAGGTGTACGCCCGCCCCTTCCAACGTCGGCTTGGCCTCGATGAGTCGTTTGACCGGTCGTATCGACATCGCTCCTCCTGACACCCGCCTCGGGCGCCGACGATGATACTCCCGTTATGCGGTTCGCCCGATGCCGGGCTCGAGGACATAGGATCGGAGCGACCGCCTCGCGCCAGCCTTCGCGTCGGCTGACCGGCGCGAGTGCGCGGTGTCCGGAGCGCCGCCCCGAGCGCTAAAGGTCGAGAGTTGGAGGTCAGACTATGTGGATTGCACTCATCTTCACGGCGCTGTTGGCAGGAGCGGAGCCGCCCGGCGAGCAGGCAGACTACGACGCCCTCGTCGGCCCCGAGGCCGAGGAGTTCTTGCGCACCGCCGAGATCATCGATCGGGAGAACATCCCGGTCGGCGTTACCGACCCGCAGCGGTTGACGTTGACCGACGGAACCCACACCGCGCGGGCGGTCTGGAAGACGATCGACGAGTACCGGCCGATCAAACGCTTCTACGACGGCGGTCCTCCCGAGCTCGGATTCCGCGACTCCTACAAGAACGAGATCGCCGCTTACGAGCTCGACAAGGTCCTCGGCTTCGGTTTCGTGCCGACGACGGTTGCGCGCGAGTTGCGCAGAACGGAGGGATCGGTCCAAATGTGGATCGAAGGGTGCATCACCGAGGGCGCTCGGCGCCGGCAAGAGCTCGAGCCGGCGGACCCCCTCGAGTGGGCTCGGCAGGTCTACGACGTGCGCCTCTTCCACCAGCTGATCTACGACGCCGACTATGAGAACCTCAGCAACATCCTGGTGGACGAGGACTTCCGCCAATGGTCGGTCGACCACTCTCGGGCCTTCCGAACCCAGGGACGGCTGATGAACGCCGATTATCTGCGGCGCTTCTCGCGCCGACACCTCGACAGCCTGCGCACGCTGACTCCGGAGGTTCTCGAGGAGAAGCTCGGCGCCTGGCTCTCGGCCGGGCAACGCCAAGGGCTGCTCGAGCGCCGCGACCTGATCCTCGAGCACGTCGAGCGCTTGATCACCGAGCAGGGCGAACGGGCGGTTCTCTTCTGAGTGAGAGACGGTGGGGGAGCTCGGGAGCCCCCATCGTAATGGCACTTCTCGGTGGCAACTATCGGGCTCGGATCAGTGCGCCGGAACTTGCAGAGTCTCGAGATAGGCCGTCAGATTGTGGATTCGCAGACTGGCGAATGCCTCGCGCCGCGACGGCTTGAAATCGGGCCGCACGTCCTCGAGCTCCCGGCCCCAGATCGGCATCTCGAGAGTTCCATGGGCCAGCAGGCTCCTTCTCCGAGAGATCGCCTTCTCTACTTCGGCGGCGGGGAAGACGCCGTCGTAGCTGAGAGCGAGCGTCGTCAGATTCGGTGTAGGCACTGCCAACGCCGGAGCGGCGGGCCCTGCCCCTTTTCCGTCCGTGCCGTGGCAGACGGCGCACAGCTCGGCGAAAAGCGCCTCGCCGTCGCTCACCACCACATCCCGCCACTTGACGGGAGCCGTCTCGATCTCGACACCTTGCTGTGCCGAGAGTGCCAAGGCGAGAGCCACCCCTGCAGCGATCGTCAGAATCACCCGTATCCTGCGCATTGGATCCTCCTTTGTCACTTGGACCGTCGTCGTGGAGGGCCCGGCACGATCTCGGCGATGTGAACTCACCACCGATCGGTCGGCGGGGCGAAAGTCGAGCCCGGGCCTGGCCGGGGCACCTCGATCCGAGGTTACGCCGCCAGTCGCCGAGTCGCGCCACCCGCGCGGGCGGTTTGAGTTGCTACCTCGCGGGGGTGCCGTCGGTCCGCGATAGGGTTCTCGACCGAAGCCGACCTGTAAGGCCAACGAAGGAGGAGCCGTCGATGAAACCCTGCAAAGCCCTCATCTCATTCATGGTCCTGTCCGTCGCGGCACCGATCGCCGCGTCCGCGGAGGCGGCGACCCGCCGGATCGTCGTGCCACCCAACTGGCAGGGTGCCTATGACTTCGGCTATGCGCCGGCCGTGCGAGTCGGCGACTGGGTGATCCTCTCGGGTATCCCGGCCGGTGGCGAGGGAGCTTACGAGGACAAGATCCGACGCATGTACGAGCGAACCGTGGAGCTGCTCACGGCGTCGGGGGTGACGATCGAGGATGTCGTCGAGCTGACCAGCTATCACCTCGAGCCGACCGATCCGCAGCAGTTCGGATCGGAGTTCGAGCGCTACATGCCGATCCACCGCGAGTTCTTCGGCGAGCACCGGCCCGCCTGGACGGCGGTCGGTACGACCGCGCTGTTGTCGGCGACCGCGGTCGTCGAGGTTCGGGTTGTGGCGGTGGCGGGCTCCGGTCGGGACAGTCAGGTGGTCTCCGCCGCCAACGACACGACCGAGCCCGCGAGCCCGTAGCCGATCGGCCTGGTCGCTCGTCGTTCCCTGACCGGCACACCTGGCCGGCTCAGGAGCGCCATGAAATTCGACTCCCAAGATCTGTTTGCAAAGGCCGTCCGAGGTTGTCTTCCGCTAGACGAACCTGATCTCGGCCTGGAGGTCGGGGCTGACAACGAGCACGCTGGCCTCGGGAATCGGCTTCCAGTCCTCGTCGGAGATCGGCTCCGAGGCGACGACGACGGCCCGGTAGTCTTCCCCCGGGGAGGTGTCGATATGAGGGATGCCGCAGATCTCGCAGTCGTGCACGCCATGTCGGATCAGGAGATGGAGTTCGCTGTGCCAGCGCGAAGCGAGCAGAAGCGAGCCGTCGGTGAGGATCCAGTTGAGGCGGGAGGGCTCCTCGGCGCCTTCCCGCTGGCAGATCCGCTCGACGTCCCGGACCGCGGTCGCCAGCTCGCCTGCGACCGCATCGGGGCTCGAGCCTCCGGAGTCCAGGTCGATGTCGGCCTCGTGCATTCGACTCAACAACCAATGGAAGATAACTTCGCTGTCGCTCGAGTCTTCGCTCAGCCTGCCAAACGCTGAGTTCGTCGCCCGCTCAAGGATCGGGCGCACGGCGTCGAACATCCTGACGGTGCCGTTGTGGGCGAAGATCCAGGTTCGCCAGCGGAAGGGATGGGCGTTCTCGCGGCGCTGCGCGCCCACCGTGGCGTTACGCACATGAGCGACAACCGTTCGCGCGTAGACCCGTTCCGCGACGGTGCCGAAGTGAAGTCCTTGGAACGCGGCCGAGGCCCTGCGTTCGACCTGCGGAGCGCCGTTGGGATACGTGGCGATGCCCCAGCCGTCGGCGTGACTTGTCCCCCGGGAATCGGAGCGGCTTTGGGCGAGGAGTGAGTTCTGTGCCAGAACCAGTCCACACTCGACTTTGGTCGGTGCACTTGCGCGGAATCCGTACAGCCTGCACACGTACTGCCGCCAGTCCGCTAGTCCTCGCCCGAGTAGGAGCGGTCGGACCAGAGCTCGGCGCGCCGCCGGTGGTCCTCGAGCTGGCCCAACTCCTCTTCGTCGCGCTCCGGGTCGCCATCGATCACACTGATCAGAGTGCCGCAGCTCAGGGTGTGGGCGAGCGCCAGATTCAGGTTGGCGAGCAGTCCTCGCCGTTCTTCCTCGGTCAGCTCGTTGCCGGAGCCGCGGCCGAGCAGCGCCTTGATCGCTCGCTGGCCGATCTCGTGCTCCTCCATCAGGCGGTCGACGAAACTCTGGCCCTGAGTCTCGGCGATCCGGGGATAGAAGACCTCCTCCTCGAAAGCCATGTGCGCACCCGCATCGGCGTCGAGCTCGGCGGCGAGATCAGCCGCCTGGTCGAGTTCGCCCTCTTCCACTGCTTCGACGATGGCGCTGAGGCCCCGGACGAGTCGGCGGTGGTCCTCGAGGAAGGCCTCTCGCAGGCCCGAAGAAGTCATCGATATCCTCCAGTCTGACCCTATGCCCCACGGTCGGTCGCGGCACCCCGAGCGGGGGTGGGGTGGAGAGCCCCTCCATCGGGGGGTTCGCGAGCCCGCCCTTTCGGGCGTCCTCGATCCAGCGTCGAGGCCTCTGGCAAGGACCCGGCGCTCCTGCTAGGAACGAAGCAATGAACAGGATGCCCGTGGTCTCCCACCACGAAGTCCGAATCGGAGATCGGGCAAGCGAGCGCGCGCTGCGCCTGGCGGACGACCTTCGCGCGGAGAGTCCCAGGCTCGTGGCGGGCAGGAGGGCGTTCAGGGGGCTGGCCCTCGACGGCCCGCTGGAAGACCTGCCGACGCTGCACATCGACGACTTCAGCGACATCTCGATTCCTCTGCCCTACTCCGAGACCCTGAACCATCTCGAGGATCGGGCACGGATGCGGGCCCGCGATGGCGACGTCGTCGCCTCGAGCCTCGACCCGACATCGGGTTACGAGGAGTACTGTCGCCGATGGCTCGGGCTGGGCGAGGTGACCTGGATATGCCCTCGCGGCGGCTCCCGGCCCCGCTCACTGGCGCTGGCCTGTTGGGCCGATCGGGAGGCGAGGGACTCCTTGAAATCTCTCATTCGGCGGAGCGATCTCCGCTATCTGCACCCGCACATGGGCAGCTTTGCGGTGTGGGCTCTGGCCTCGCTGCTCTCCGATGCGACCGGCTGCAAGCTGAGGGTCATCGCTCCGCCGCCCGCCCTGACGCGCGCGGTGAACGACAAGCTGTGGTTCGCGTCGGTCGTTCGGAGACTGTTCGGCGACCGCTGGGTACCGCGCACCGAGGAGGCCTACAGCTTCTCGACGATCTCCCTCCTGGTCCGTGATCTCGCGAGCGAGGCGGAGCGCATCGTCATCAAGCTTCCCGACTCGGCCGGCGGCGGTGGCAACCTGGTGCTCGACCCGCGGCCGTTGCGACGGCTCTCGCTGGGTGCGCTGCGCTCGCGGCTCAAGGAGCTGTTGCTACCGCTCGATTGGGAGGGCCGCAGACACCTGCTCGTCGGCTGTTGGGAGAGCGAAGCACTCGCGTCGCCGTCGGCGCAGCTGTGGATTCCACCTGCGGGTAGCGGACCGCCGATCGTCGAGGGCGTCTTCGAACAGATTCTCGAAGGCCCCCAGGGCTTCTTCATCGGCAATCAACCGGCGAAGCTGGGCGAACGGGTGACTCGACGGATCGTCGATGCCGCCGCTCTGCTCGCGACCCTGTTCCAGGAGCTGGGCTATGTCGGTCGTTGCTCCTTCGATCTCTTGCTCGTCGGCTCCGAGCTCGACCACTGCCGAGTCGAGTTCATCGAGTGCAACGGTCGCTGGGGTGGAACGTCGCTGCCGATGACCCTGATGAACAGGCTGTTCGGAGACTGGGCGACCCGCGAGTACTGCTGCATCCAGCATCGGCTACCGGTCGACGCAGGCAGTTCCGTGTCGACGATCGTCGAGCAGCTCGGTGACGCTGTTTACGATGCGCGGACCGGGAGCGGGAGGCTCATTCTGTTCAACGCGGCCGGACTCGCGAGCCGCGAGATCGGCGTCATCGGCGTCGACTCGAACTGCGCTCTCACCCTGGATCGCCTGGAGAGGCAGCTTCGCCAAGGAGTTCCGCCCGCCGAGCTCGTGGACCCGAAGGCGCGCGGTCCGCAGGTCTCCGAGGCGGGCGACGTGGCTCCCTGAGAACCTGCTTCGGCGGTTGGCGACGCGTGCTGATCCTCTCGACGCTCCGCGTCGCTGCCGGTTCGATCCTGCTCGGCGAGGCGTGGGTCACGCACCACGCGAACGAGCTGCTCGGGCCTCGAACCACCTCAGGGGGTGGTTCACCTCTCGGGCACACTTCGTTAGGCTCGTGCCGGTGCACTATTCCGGCATTCTGGTGGTCGCAAAGCCGCTCCGGGTCGGGGACTGTCGGCGACAGCTCGAGAACCTGCCCGGAGTCGAGGTGCACTACTGCGTGCCGGAGACGGGACGCTTGGTAGTGGTGCAGGAGACGGCGGATGTCGAAGGTCAGGAGAAGGGGCTACGGCGGATTCAGGCGCTGCCGATGGTGAAGCTGGCGGCGCTCGTAGAACACCGGATCGACTCGGAAGCCGACGCCGCAGTCGGTCTGGCGCGGGAAGGAGGCTAGATGGAACCCAAGTTCAGTTCGTCGCGACGGGACTTCATCAAGGCGAGCGTGGCCGCGACGGCGGCCGCCACGGCCGGCATACCACTACCGTCCTGGGCGGTCGACGTGGCCACCGGGCGGCGTTGGGACAACGCCGTCTGCCGCTTCTGCGGCGTCGGCTGCGGGATTCGTATCGCCACCGAGGGCGACAAGGTCGTGGCGGTGCAGGGAGACCCCGACAGTCCCGTCAACCGCGGACTGCTTTGCGTCAAGGGCTACGCCAACGCCCAGATCCTCTACGGTGAAGACCGGCTCACCCAGCCCCTGCTGCGCATGAAGAACGGCAAGTTCGACAAGCAGGGCGACTTCGTGGCGGTCTCGTGGGAGCGCGCCTTCGACGAGATGGAGGCACAGTTCAAGCGCGCCTTTGGTGAGCTCGGGCCGACCGGGATCGGCATCATGGGGTCGGGGCAGTACACGATCCAGGAGGGCTACGCCGCGGTCAAGCTGCTCAAGGCCGGTTGGCGCTCGAACAACATCGATCCGAACGCGCGGCACTGCATGGCCTCGGCGGTCGCGGGCTTCATGCAGGTCTTCGGCATCGACGAGCCCTCCGGCTGCTACGACGACATCGAGCTCACCGACACCGTGGTTCTGTGGGGCGCCAACATGGCGGAGATGCACCCGATGTTGTGGGCTCGAGTGATCGACAAGCGGCTGGCCGACGACGACTACCGGGTGATCAACCTGACGACCTTCGCGAATCGCTCCTCGGAGATGGCGGACACCGAGATCGTCTTCAAGCCGGGCACCGACCTCGCCATCATGAACTACATCGCGCGCGAGATCGTGGAGGCCGGCGCCGTCGACGAGGAGTATGTCGATCGGCACTGCATCTTCGCCACCGGCCCCTACGACATCGGTTACGGCATGCGCAGTGGCGACGACTACGCGTTCGCCGCCGAGAAGGACACCCAGAGGCGAGAGCGCGAGACGGTGCTCACTCGCGCGGAGGCGATCGGGCAGCGGAAAGACCCCGGCGTCGTTCACGAGGTGGCCCAGGGCAACGCCGCCAACGCCGGCAAGCACTGGCGCATCACCTTCCAGGAGTTCACCAGGGCGGTCGCGCCCTACACGCTCGACTTCACGGCCGAGCTGTCGAAGGGCGATCCGGACGAGTCCCTGGAGACCTACAAGCAGAAACTCCAGGCGCTGGCGGCCTTCTACGCCGACCGCGAGCGCAAGATCGTCTCCTTCTGGACGATGGGCTTCAACCAGCACGCCCGCGGCACCTGGGTCAACGAGCAGGCGTACATGGTGCACCTGCTGACCGGCAAGCAGGCCAAGCCGGGCAATGGCGCCTTCTCGCTCACCGGCCAGCCTTCGGCCTGTGGAACGGCCCGGGAGGTGGGTACCTTCGCCCACCGCCTGCCGGCCGACATGGTGGTGGCCAATCCCGCCCATCGCAAGCGTTCGGAGGAGGTCTGGAAGCTGCCCGCTGGCACCCTCAATCCGAAAGTCGGCAGCCACATCACCAAGATGATGCGTGACCTCGAGGACGGCTCGCTCAAGTGGCTCTGGGTGCAGGTCACCAACCCATTTCAATCGACGGCCAACGCCAACCACTGGATCACCGCCGCGCGCGAGCTCGACAACTTCATCGTCGTCTCCGACGTCTATCCGACGCTGTCGAGCAAGGTAGCCGACCTGATTCTGCCGTCGGCGATGATCTTCGAAAAGTGGGGGGCCTTCGGCAACTCCGAGCGTCGCACCCAGATGTGGCGCCAGCAGGTGCCACCGCCGGGCGAGGCGACGAGCGACGTGTGGCAGGTGATGGAGTTTGCCAAGCGTTTCACCCTGGCCGAGGTGTGGGGCGAGCAACCGGTCCCGGGCCTCGCGGCGGAAGGCTTCGAGGCCGGCGCCCTGCCCGACGTGTTGGCTGCGGCCCGAGCGCTGGGCCACAAACCGGACGACACGCTCCACGACGTGCTGTTCAACCGCGCCGAGTACCGCGACTTCGCGTGGCCCGACCCGGTCGCCGAGGACCGTGACAACTGCACCGTCCGCACCGCCGGTCTCGACTGGTTCCCGGAGAAGGCGCTGTTCGAGGAATACGCCTCCTTCGGCCGTGGCCACGCCCACGATCTGGCCGATTTCGACACCTACTACCGTGAGGACGTGCGGGGGCTGCGGTGGCCGGTGGTCGACGGTCAGGAGACCCGCTGGCGCTTCAACGAGGAGTACGACACCTATGCCAGAGAGGGTTCGGGCTTCGACTTCTATGGCGGGGCGCTGAAGGCGATCCCGAGCGGTGATCTCGACGGTGTCACGGATGCCGAACCGGCGAGTCTGGCGGGCAGGGCGAAGATCTTCTTCAGACCCTACGCGGCACCCGCCGAGAGTCCCGACGAGGGCTACCCGTTCTGGCTGTCGACCGGTCGCGTTCTCGAGCACTGGCATTCCGGCTCGATGACGCGCAGGGTCCCCGAGCTGCACGCCGCGGTGCCGACAGCGCAGCTGTTCATGCACCCCGGCGACGCCAAACGACTCGGCCTGGCGCAGAACGATCTCGCCTGGGTGGAGTCGCGCCGCGGCAAGATCCAGGCGCGAGTGGAGGCCGAGGGGACGCGCAATCGCATGCCGCGGGGCACGGTGTTTGTTCCTTGGTTCGACGAGGGGGTCTTCATCAACAAGGTGACTCTGGACGCGACCTGTCCGATCTCCAAGGAGACGGATTTCAAGAAGTGTGCGGTCAAGGTCTACAAGGCGGAGGGAGCGTGACCATGCGTCGCGAGACGATCCTGTCGCTGGCTGTCTTTGCGCTTCTGCTCGCGGGTCGGGCGGTCGCCGAGGGAGAATCGGAAAAGCCGATCGCCGACGGCGACCTCGGCTTGGCCAAGGGGAGCGTCTTCGACGTGCTGACTCCTCCGGTCCAGGCCGTCAACACCACCGACCCGGGTGACCGGCCGAGCGTCGTTCGCGCCTACGCCGACGCGCCGCCGCGAATCCCCCACGCTGTCGCCGACTTCATGCCGATCCGACGCCAAGAGAATTGGTGTGCCGACTGTCACATGACCGACTGGCGGGCACCGGAAGAGGGAGAGCCGACACCGATCCCATCGAGTCACTACATCGACCTGCGCAGCGGTTCGGACGAGATCGGCGAGTCGATCGTAGGCGCGCGGTGGGTCTGCGTGTCCTGCCACGTCCCGGTGACCGACGCCCCGCCGCTGGTGGCAAACTCGTTCGACGAATAGGCGGCGCCGCGGAGCCGCCCTCGACCCCGGGCCCGGCCACCTCGATCTCCGGTAGCGCCGGCCGTTCCAGGTTAGGCTAGGGCATGCTGTTCCAGCGGCGTTTCCACGAGGGAATCCGGGACGGTTCGGTCACCCGCACCTATCGCACCTGGAAGACGCCTCGCGTGATCGTCGGTGGGCAGTACCGACTCGACGCTCACGGCGCCGTCGAGGTCGAAGAGATCGAGGCCGTCGCCCTCGAGAGTGTCCCGCCCTCGGATGCCCGGCGCTGCGGCTTCGAGAGCCGCGACGAGCTGCTGGCGACGATTCGCAGTCACGCCAAGGGCGAGCTGACCGAACGCTCGAAGCTCTTCCGGGTGACGTTTCATCACGTCGACGTGGCCGATCCCCGAATCGCGCTGCGCGAGGACACCTCGGCCTCGGCGCTCGACGAGGTGCGGGCTCGCCTCGAGCGCATCGACCGCCGGAGCAAGCGCGGACCTTGGACGCTCGCTGTCTTGCGGATGATCGAAGAGAGACCGGCGGTCGCCGCCTCGAAGCTCGCTCGACGAATGAACCGGGAGACGCGGGCCTTCAAGGCCGACGTGCGCAAGCTCAAGAAGCTCGGGTTGACGGTCAGCCACGAGGTTGGCTACTCGATCTCGAAGCGCGGCGCGGCGTTGCTCTCGAGGTCCGCCTGACGCCGTGTCGGCTCGGGCCACACGAAGTGAAGAGGGGAGGGTGCCGTGACTGTCGAGATCGCGATCGTTCTGGGGATCCTGCTCGTCGCGATCGTCCTCTTCGTGAGTGAGCTCGTACGGGTCGACGTCGTCGCCCTGATGGTGTTCGCCACGCTCGCCCTGACCGGAGTGCTCACTCCGGCGGAAGCCGTCTCCGGCTTCTCCAACCCGGCGGTGGTGACGGTCTGGGCGGTGTTCATTCTGAGCGGCGGCTTGTCGCGTACGGGCGTTGCCGGGATGCTCGGCCGGCAAGTTCTGCGGCTCGCGGGTCATAGCGAGATGCGCCTCGTGATGGTGATCATGGTGACCTCGGCCAGCTTGTCGGCCTTCATGAACAACGTGGGCGTGGCGGCGCTGCTCCTGCCGGTGGTCATGGACATCTCGCGCAAGACGGGTAGGGCTCCTTCCAGACTCCTGATGCCGCTGGCGTACAGCTCCTTGCTGGGCGGCCTGATGACCCAGATCGGCACGCCGCCCAACATTCTGGTCACCGCCGCCCTGGAAGAGAACGGTCTCGAGCCGTTCAAGCTCTTCGACTTCGCGCCGGCTGGAGGTGCGGTCGTGGTGGCGGGCATCGCTTACATGGCGTTGATCGGTCGCCGGATCTTGCCGAAGCGAGACCCGGCCCGCGAGCTGGCCGGCGAGGCGGTCGACTTGGAGCAGGTCTACCATCTGCAAGAACGACTCTTCGTCATCGATGTTCCCGAGGGCTCTCCTCTGGCCGGCATGAGCCTGGCGGAGAGCAAGGTGGGATCCGCCCTCGCCTTGAACGTCATGGGCATCATCCGGGGCAATCGGCTGGAGCTGGCGCCCAACCCCGGCATCCGTTTCGAGCCTGGCGATCGGCTCGTAGTGCAGGGGCAGCGCACGGCGCTGAGTGAGCTGGGAGTTCCCGAGTACCTGGCGCTGGAGTCGGAGAACTTGCCACCGGAAGAGCTCGTGTCGGACGACGTCGGGTTTCTCGAAGCGGCGTTGGCGCCCGGCTCCGCGCTCGTGGGCAAGACGCTGCGCGAGATCGACTTTCGCAACAGGTTTCACGGCGCGCTGGTGCTGGCAGCCTGGCGAGACGGCGCGCCCGTGCGCACCCATCTCGCGGAGACCGAGCTTCGGGCGGAGGACATCCTGCTGGTGCACGGTAAGCGCCCGGTTCTGGACCGCCTCGAGCGGAGCCCCGACCTTGTCGTGACCCAAGTCGGCGATCTCGCCAGATACCGCCTCGAGGAGAGGCTGATGTCGATCACCGTACCCGCCGAATCGCCGGTGGTCGGGAAGACCCTGACCGAAAGCCGTCTGGGGGATGTTTTCAGCCTCGGGATCATGGGCATCGTCCGCGACGGGCGCAAGACCCTCATCCCGCCGCCGGACGAGGTCCGAAGCTGAGCGACCTCGAGTCGGAGGAGGTTTGCCTTGCGGAGGTGGTGCTGGCGCCGCGATCGACCGCCGCCGGCAGGACCCTTACCGCGATCCACTTCCGGGAGAAGTACGGGTTCAACGTGATGGCCGTGATGCGGGCGGGCAACCAGCACCGCGATCTGCGCTACCTTCCCCTCCAGTTCGGCGACGCGCTCCTACTCCACGGACCGCGGGCCAAGCTCAAGGTGCTGGGTGAAGAGCCGGACTTCCTGGTCCTCACCGAGGAGGCGCAAGAGGCTCCGCTGCTCGGCAAGGCGCCGATCTCGGCACTGCTGATGCTGGCGATCGTAGTTTCGGTGATTCTGGGAGTCGCGCCGATTTACATCGCTGCGGTCACTGGCGCGATCTTGATGGTGCTGTCCCGCTGCCTGACGATGGACGAGGCCTATCGCGCGATCGAGTGGCGAGCGGTGTTTCTCATCGCTGGAATGCTACCGCTCGGATTGGCCATCGAGAAGTCAGGTGCGGCCGCGCTCATGACCAACGCGGTGGTTGGGATTGTCGGCGACTTCGGGCCGCTTTTCGTCGTCGGTGGGCTGTACGTGCTTACCGCCATCGCGGCGCAGGTCATGCCCACTGCAGCGGTCGCCATCCTCATCGCGCCGCTGGCGATCAGCACGGCCTCCGAGCTCGGCATGTCGCCTTACGCGCTGATGATGACCGTCTCGCTCTCGGCCTCGGCGAGCTTCATGAGCCCGGTGGCCCATCCCGCCAATGTCCTGGTGATGGGCCCCGGAGGCTATCGCTTCATCGACTACATCAAGGTCGGACTGCCGCTCACCGTGATCTGCCTCCTCGTAACGCTCCTGGTGCTGCCGCTCGTGTGGCCGCTCACGCCTTGACGGGCACGGCAACGCGACCGGGGTCAGCGGGTTGTCGATTCAGCGCGTGAGGCCGGCCGCAATCTCGTTGGCCCGATGGAACAGTCTCTGCTCGTCGATGCCTACTAGATGGCCGTTCTCGACCAGGACCTCGCCGGCGACGATGGTGCAGTCGGCCCGAACGGCCGAGCCGCAATAGAGGATCGCCGACGCGGGGTCTCGCATGGCGCCCGCGAAGTCCACGCGATCGAGCCGAAATATCGCCGCGTCGCCGGCGGCCCCGACCGTGAGTCGGCCCAACTCGGGACGGCCCAGGAGCTTGGCGCTACCCACGGTCGCCAGCGATAACACCTGCGCGGGAGGCAGCGCGTCGACGGCGGTGGTGACGCGGTGGAGGAGAAGCGCGAGCTGCATCTCCCGCACCATGCTCGAGGCGTCGTTGCTGGCGCTCCCGTCGACGGCCAGACCGACGTTGACTCCGGCCTCGAGCAGCCGCGGCACCTTGCAGACCCCCGAGCCGAGGCGCAAGTTCGAGGCCGGGCAGTGGGCGATTCCCGTTCCGGTGGACGCGAGCTGTCGGATCTCCTCGTCCTCGAAGTAGATGCCGTGGGCAAACCAGACGTCCTCTCCGACCCAGCCGGTGCCGATCATGTAGTCGAGCGGGCGACGATCGTGGGTCGCGAGGCAGAACTCGTTCTCGTCCTTGCTCTCCGCCAGATGGGTGTGCAGCCGGAGGCCGCGCTCGCGCCCCAGAATCGCTGTCTGCTCGAGCAGCTCGGTGGTGACCGAAAAGGGCGAGCACGGCGCCAGCACCACGCGGCACATCGAGAAGGGGCTCGGGTCGTGGTACTTGTCGATTACCCGCTCGCAATCGCGCAGAATCACGTCCGCCGATTGGACCAGGTCGTCAGGTGGCAGTCCTCCTTGCGAGCGCCCCAGGTTCATGCTCCCCCGCGCCGGGTGGAACCGCATGCCCATCCGCCGGGCGGTCTCGATCTCGACGTCGAGCAACTCCTCGGGCGCGCCGGCCGGGAAGAGATAGAGGTGGTCGCTGGTGGTGGTGCAGCCGGAGAGCAAGAGCTCGGCGATACCGACCTCGGTGCTTACCTCGACGGCCTCGGCGGCCAGGCCGCGCCAGACTTCGTAGAGCGTGCGCAGCCAATCGAAAAGCTCGGCGCAGTGCACCTCCGGCACGTTGCGAGTCAGGGTCTGGTACAGATGGTGATGGGTGTTGATGAAGCCCGGGTAGACGACGCGCCACGAGCCGTCGATGACCCGGGTGCCGTCCCCGATTTCCAGATCGGCTCCGATGGCCTCGACCTTGCCGTCGACGATCGATAGATCGACATCGTGCAGCGAGTCGTCTCCGGCCGCGGTGACGAGGGTGTGAATCCCCCTGATCAGCAACCGCGACATCGACGTCCTCGGAGTCCAGGGTCGGTCTGTCGGTCGAGGTGTTGTACAGGTTGCACGGTCAGGCCGGTTTCGAGAGGGTCCGATTCTGTTTCCCTCGACCCTCGTGATGCTGTCACACGGGAGGCCTTCTTTCCGTTTACCCAACGGCTGGGGTAGGGTACCCGTAAGCAACGCTGCGTCCCAGAATGGCGATAGATGGGATGTTGAAGACAAAGATAAACAAGTGTATTCTGCCATTTCCTTGCCGGAAGGTGCGACTTTTAATGGACAAAATTTCGCTTGGACCCCAACATATGATCAATCCGGAGATTACACTGTTAGTTTTTCTATTACAGATGGAGTATTAACTGACAGTAAATCTATGACTCTTAAAATAAACCATGTAAACAGGGTTCCTGTTATAGATTCTATTGCTGCACAAATCGTAGATGAAAATAATGCATTGAAATTCAATGTTAGTGCAAGTGATCCGGATGTAGAAGATGCCGGAAGATTTACCCTGACCGCTGCTGATTTACCAGAGGGAGCAACCTTTGATCCTGTTACGGCTAGTTTTAGCTGGAATCCAACTTTTGAACAATCAGGTGATTATGTAGTAACTTTTACAAATACTGATCCGGCTGGATTAAATGTAAGTAAAAAAGCAAAGATTAAAGTTAATCATGTTAACAGAACACCGGTGTTTAACCCATTAGTTGCACAAACCGTTGCTGAAAATACACTACTCACATTTGTAATTCCAAACGGAGAAGATCCTGATAAAGAAGATACAGAAATTCTGAAATATGCTGCACAAAATCTCCCACCAGGTGCATTGTTTGATCCGGTTACAAGGACATTAACCTGGACACCTACGTTTGAACAATCGGGTGAATATTCTTCATCGATCACTTTAGCAGATAATGAATTTAATGTTGAACAACCTTTGACAATTTCTGTTTCTCATGTAAATCGAAGTCCGGTTGTTGAAGCTGTAAAACCTCAAAATATCGATGAAAATTTGCAACTCCAATTTAATGTTGTCTCCAATGATCCGGATAAAGAAGA
>CALZKB010000028.1 GCA_945787575.1 Thermoanaerobaculia bacterium
CGAACACGACCGGAAGTGAGACGAGCACGGTCGCGAAGACCGGCGAGACGATCCAGGCGGCCGCGGCCGTCCATCGAAACTCCCGGTCGTCGTCCGAGTCCTGCCGCCGGCGCCGGCGGCGAGCGGCGAGGAACAGCGCCAGCCAGAGAACGAGCCCGAGCCAGTAGAGATCGCGGCGCAGCCACACCCGTCCCCCGACGACCAGAAAGGCGTCTTCCCACCCGGGCGGCGCGGCCAGTCCGTCGAGCCTGCGCACCACCGCGGCGAGCAGCCGGCTCGCGTCACGGCTCGGAATCGCGACTCCGACCGCGGGGACGCCGTCATCGCGGGCGGCGGCGTCTGCCGTTCCGGTCGCCCGAGCGACCAGCTGGCCGATCCATGAGCTGCGGCGGTCTCCGAAAGCGACGTCGTAGCCAATCGAGTCGGCCGCGCGCAGCACGGCGTGCACCAGCCAACCGGGCGTGCGCCTGCCGCCAACCGCTGCCCCGAGAATCCGCGGAAGCTCGCCCGCCGCGATGAGCTCCACATCGATCCGCGCGAGAACTGGACCGTCCGGCGGACCGACACCGAGCGCGAGCCGGTGGCGCAGGGGCGTGCGCTCCAGATCGTGGAGAAGATCTGCTCCCACCCCGCCGTCGGAACCGCGGAGGTCCACGACGACCGACCACTGCCGGAGCTCATCGTCCACGGGCGCCGCGTCCGCGGACGCAGCTGTGCCGGCCGCGAGCACGATCCAACCGCTGATCGCGATCACGGAATCTCGTAGCGCTTGCGCTTGTCCCACAGCGTCTTCCGGCTGATCCCGAGGATCTCGGCGGCACGTCCCTGATGCCCTCGGGTGAAACGCAGGACCGACTCGATCTGGCGCTTTTCCACGTCTGCGAGGGAGGCGGGGCGCGAATCGAGGTCACGAGGCGGCCGGGGGTCGAGGACCGAGGCGCGCGGTGAGGAGATCACAGCACGCTCCAAGACGTTCCGAACCTGCCGGAGATTGCCCGGCCAGGGGTATTCGAGCATCCAGCGCAACGCTCGATCGGAGAGCCTCAGCCGCCGGCGACCGGTCCGTTCCGCTAGATCGGCCAAGAAATGATCCAGTAACGCCGGCAGGTCGCTCGCCCTCTCGGCGAGCCCCGGGAGCTCGAAGGTCATGACGTCGAGCCGGTAGAAGAGATCGGCCCGGAACAGCCCGCGAGCAACGCGCTCGGCCAAGCCGGCGGCGCCGGTCGCCACGAACCGGACATCGGCAGCGCGTTCGCTGCCGCCCAGCGGTGTGAAACGCCGCTCCGCCAGCAGCCGCAGGAGCTTGGGTTGACTGGGGAGCGGCAGCTCCTCGACGTGATCGAGCACCAGCGTGCCCCCCTCGGCGCGTGACACTCGTCCGGGCGACGATTCCGCGGCACTGGTGAAGGCGCCCCGGCGAAAGCCGAAGAACTCGCTTTCGAACAGCGCCGACGGCACGGCCGCGATGTCGACCTCCACGAGGGGACCGCCCCGGCGATCCGAGGCCTCGTGGACGGCTCGGGCGAGGCTGCTCCGCCCCGTTCCGGGAGCGCCCAGGAGCAGAATCGGCGCCTCCGAGCAGGCCGCCCGCTCGACCTGGGTCAGGAGGGACTCGAGACTCGGCGCGGCCCGCAGAAAAACCCCGAAGGCGGGCGAGCCGCTCACCGCAGCTCTTCGGTGACGTCCGGGGCGTCGCCCCACAGGCGCTCGAGACCGTAGTAGCTGCGAGTATCCGGATCGAAGACGTGCACCACCAACTCACCGTAATCGAGCAAGATCCAGCTGGCCGCGCGCGTCCCCTCGACATGAAGCGGCCGGACGCCGAGCTGCTGCAACGCGCTTTGGATGCCCTCGGCGATTCCCTGGACCTGGCGGTCGCTACGGCCCGAGCAGACGATGAAGTAGTCGGTGAAATCGCTGACCTCGCCGAGCGACAGCACCTTGAGGTCGGTCGCCTTGCGATCGTCGGCGGCGGAGACGACGTCCCGCAGCTTCTGTCGGATGTCCCGGGGCTGGGTGGCCGTCGCGCTCATGAATAGAGGCCGTACTTCACCGCGTACTGTACCACCGAGGCGGGAACGTCGTTGGGCGGGACGACCTTGCCGGCGCGCAGCCGCTCCCGGATCATGGTCGCCGAGACGTCGAACGGCTCGTTGTCGATCCAGACGGCGCCACGGCGGATCGCCTCGTGGAGGGGCGACGAGGCCGCCGCCTCGACCGCCTCTTCACTCCAGCCCGGACGCCGCAGGACGGCGATCTGCGCCAGATCGAACAGCGCCCGCCAGCGCCGCCACCCCTCGATCTCGGCGAGCGAGTCCGAGCCCACGAGCAGGTAGAGCTCAGCGTCGGGATCCTCCTGGCGAAGGCGCTCCAGCGTCTCGACCGTGTAGGTCGGGCGTTCGCTCATTTCGAGATCGGACACTTCGAGCCGAGAGTGATCCAGCAAGGCGATCTCGACCATCGCGAATCGCCGCCCAACCGGCGCGAATCGAACTCCCGGCTTGTGCGGAGGCTGTGCCGTCGGCAGATACAGCACCCGGTCGAGGTCCAGCTGGTCCACCGCAGCCAACACCGGGTCGATGTGGCCTCGGTGAATCGGGTCGAAGCTGCCACCGTAGACGCCCAGCCGCGTCATGCCGCCTCCTGTGCGAGCAGATGCTGCACCGTCTGCAGAAGGGCACCGATTCCGTCGTGGGCGACCGAGCTGATCTCGTGGCAGCCCAGGAGACGGCGCTCGGCGGCTGCTCGCAGCTCGTCCCGGCGCTCGGCGCGCGCCGCGTCGAGCTTGGTGCCCACCAGTAGCCGCGGCCGACGTAGCAGATCGGCGTCGAACTCCCGCAGCTCGCGCTCGATCGTCTCGATCTCCTCGGTGGCGCTCCCCTCGCTCGACAGGTCCACGAGATGAAGCAGCACCCGACAACGCTCGACGTGTCGCAGAAAGCGGTGCCCGAGTCCGGCGCCATCGGAAGCGCCGGCGATGAGGCCCGGCAAGTCGGCGATGACGAACGGATCACTATCGAGCCCCAAGGAGACGACACCGAGCTGCGGCGTCAGCGTCGTGAACGGATAGTCCGCGATCTTCGGCGTCGCGGCCGAGACGACGCCGATGAGAGTCGACTTTCCCGCGTTGGGGAGTCCCACTACGCCGACGTCGGCCAGTAGCTTGAGCTCCAGCTGGAGGCTGCGCTCCTCTCCCTCTTCCCCCGGATCGGCCCGCCGCGGCGCCTGGTTCGTCGCTGACGCAAACCGCGCGTTTCCGCGCCCCCCACGGCCACCGGTGGCCACGAGCAACGACTCTTTGTCTTCGAGAATCTCGCCCACGAACGCCCCCGATCGAGGGTCGCGCACGACCGTTCCGAGGGGCACTCGGACGATGAGGTCCTCACCGCTTCGACCGGTCCGATTCGAGCCCTCCCCGTGGCGACCACGTTGGGCGCGGTAGTGAGGATTGAAGCGCTGCTGCTGCAAGGTGTTGAGCTGCGAATCGCCCAGGAGATAGACCGAGCCGCCCAACCCGCCGTCGCCACCCGCCGGGCCGCCTCGCGGCACGAACTTCTCCCGGCGAAACGCGACACAGCCATTCCCTCCCCGTCCGGCTTGGACGTGGATGACGGCTTCGTCTACGAAATTCACTTAAGCGACGCAGCCGGCCTGCGGCCGCCGGAGACCCTCGGACCCGGCGGAACTCCGTCAGTCGGTCGCGAGTACGTTGACGTAGGTGCCGAGACGTCCGCGATCACGGAACTCGACCACGCCATCCATGGTCGCGAAAAGCGTGTCGTCCTTCGCACGGCGCACGTTGGCCCCGGGGAAGAACTTCGTCCCCCGTTGACGGACGATGATGGTGCCTCCGGTGACGGCCTGGCCGCCAAAGCGCTTCACGCCGAGATGTTGGGGATTGGAATCGCGACCGTTGCGGCTCGATCCCTGTCCTTTCTTGTGAGCCATCTGCCAACTCCTCCGCTCAGGCCTCGATCGAGTCGATCCGGACTCGCATCAGGTCTTGACGGTGACCGTTCAGCCGCCTGTAGCCCTTGCGACGCTTCTTCTTGAATACGCGGACTTTCGACCCTCGTACGGGTGCGATCAGCTCGGCCGTTACCTGGGCTCCCGCGACGATCGGCGTACCGATCTTCGCCGGGCTCTCGCCACCGACCATCAGAATGCGCTCGAAGGTCACCTTGTCGTCCTTCCTGCCCGAAGTCTCGGTGAGCTCGATGTCGATGACATCACCTTGCTCGACGCGGTACTGCTTACCGCCGGTTTCGATCACTGCATACATGGGTGTGGACCTCTCCAAGTGCGCCGGGGTGCGCGGGGAGGCGAAAGATAGCAAAAACCGCCTTCACCGGTCAACGTCGCGAGGGACCACCGCGAGGTCTATCCCGTCGCCCGGAAGGCTAGAGTAGCCCAACTATGCTGCTCCGCCTCTTCGGGCTTTGGACCCGGGCGATCCTACGAATGCGCGGGGTGCGTAGGGCACATCGAAAACTGGGCGGCTTCGACGTGCGTTTCTACCGACACGGCGCGCCCGACGCGGAACCGTGGCTCCTCCTCCACGGTCTCGGTTCCACCGCCCACACCTGGCATGCCACGATCTCGGCCCTCGGGGACGACTGCCGGCTGTGGGTGCCGGAGCTCTCGGAGCTCGGCGGCACTCACGGCCCGAGCCCGGCGATGAACGTCCGCCAAGCGACGACCGCGATGACGGAGCTGATTGGTGCCGAGTCTCCCGGGCGGCCAGTGACGGTCTGCGGGATCAGCCTCGGCGGTTGGGTGGCAGTGCGCCTAGCTCTCGAGCGGCCGGATCTCGTCGAGCGGTTGGTGCTGATCAACTGCGGTGGATTCGGCGATCAAGACTGGCCTTCGATCGAGCGGATGGTCAGGGTGCGGACCCTCGCCGACGTCGACCGCCTCTATTCGGCTCTGTTCCTCGACGCACCGACGGTGCTCAGGCTCTCGAAGAGCATGTTCCTCGACGCCTTCAGGTCACCCGCCGTCGAACACGTCGTCGCCACTCTTTCGCAGAGCGACGCCTTCGACGAGCGCGATCTCTCCGCGATCGAATGTCCCACCCAGCTGATCTGGGGACGGCACGACGGCCTGTTCCCCCTCGCTACGGGCCGGCGGATGGCCGCCGCGATCCCCGACGCCCGGCTCACGGTTCTCGAGGCCGCTCACGGCGTCCATTGGGAGTTTCCGCATAAGATGAACGAGGCGATCGCGGAGTTCCGCCAACGAACGAAAGGCCGACGACCATGAGCGAGCGCAACATCTCCTCACCCGACTTCCTGCTCTGCTGCGACTGTGAGTCTCCATGTTACGTCTTCGAGTGGAAGGAGGGCTCCGTCGCCGAGGCCGTGTGCGAGGTGTGCGGCAACCAGGAGGTCGAACTGTTCCTCACCGAGGAGCAGTACGACGGCTACGCCTTCAGCGGAGCCTGGAGCTATCGAGGCCGCTGACCGGCGCCGGTCAATGAGACGCCGGCGTCGGACCCTTCGGAAGCCTCGCCGCTTCTATGAGCCACCGCGCGGGGCAGCTTGACCCGGACGGTCGTTCCCACCCCCGGAGCGCTCTCGACCTCCACCTCGCCACCGTGCTCGTGGGCAATGCGCTGGACGACCGCTAGACCGAGGCCGGTGCCACCCCTCCGAGTCGAGTAGAACGCCTCGAAGATCCTGGGCACCTCGACCTGCGGCATGCCCGTCCCCCGATCCCTCACTTGAAGGATCATCCAGTCATGGCGCGGTTCCGTCAGAAGCTCGATGATGGGAGTTCGGTCGTTCGGACGGCTCGCGGCCAGCGCGTTCTGAACGAGGTTGATCAGCAGCTGCTGCAGCTGCCCGCGGTCGGCCCAGAGCGCCTCGCCACCCGATCGATCGACGATCTCGAGCCGAGCGCCGCGACGCTCGAGCTCCGGTGCAAGAAGCTCCCCGCACGCCTCGAACAGCTCAGCGACGACGGTGCTCTCTGGCTCGAGCTTGCGGGGCCGAGCGTAGAGCAGGAAGTCCGTCACCAGGCGTTCGAGCCGACGGATCTCGTCACGCGTGATCCCTAGCATCCGTCGCTGCGCGCTGCCCTCGGGGAGCTCCTCGTCGAGCAGCTGAATGTTGAGGTTGAGGGCGTTGAGGGGATTTCGGATCTCGTGCGCCAGCCCCGAGGCGAGCGTCCCGATCGTCGCCATGCTCTCGGCGTCCGCGGCCTGTTCTTCGAGCCGAATGCCTCGCCGCCAGAGCCACCAGACGAGGCTCGTTGCCGCGACCAGCAGCAGGAGGGTCACGAGGGCGACGGTCGCCGCCTGGGTGACGAGCTCGCGGCGCAAAGTCTCGGCGCGGTTGCTCAGCTCTCCCCGACTGATGCCGATCCGTAGCATGCCGACCTCCCCGATCGGCACTTCGACGTCGAAGGTGGCTTGACGCTGTGTCGTCTCCTGCTGAACCAGCTCGGGCACTTCGCGGACCTCGGCGCTCGGCGGCGACGTCGGCGCCAAGGGGAACGTCCCCTCCGCCCGGCCCTTGAAGACGAGATGACCCTCGCGGTCGAAGACCTCGACATCCTGGACGACGTCGCGCTGAGCCAAAACCGAGTCGATATAGGTTTGAGTCTCCCGCTCGAGCGCGACGGCGGTATAGAGATTCTCACCCTCCTGGGCGGCACGACCTGCCAGGCGTTGGGCCACGCCCTCGGCCTCGATCCGCGTTTCGAGAAGCACGCGATCGATCTCGCGCTGCGAAAGCGAGCGGAAGATCAGCCAGCCAAAGAGGCTGAGGTCGAGCAGGATGAACGCGCCGAGCGCGATGGCCCCCCACAGCAGTCGGCGAGGGCCGATGATCTCCAGGCGACTCATCGCGGAGAGCTTAGCAAGGCGCTGGCCGCTTCACTCATCGTCGAATAGAATCATCTCCATCGTTATCGAAAGCTCTCAACGAAGCCGGCGGCTCCGGGTCGCTCGCGGTGGAGTCGTCCTGCTGCTCGGCACGGTCGTCGCCGCGCTCTGCGGCTGCGCCAAAGTGAGCGACCGCTCCTCGACCGCCATCATCCTCGTCGCCGGCGAGCCGGCCGGCGTCAATGAGCTCGTCTCCGGCGGACAACGAGCGACGCAGGACCTGATCGATCGCCTCTTCCTCCACCTCTTCGAGGAGCAGCCGGATTTCCGCGAAGGGCCGCCGACGTTTGCGCCCCAGCTCGCCGAAAGCTGGGAATGGTCGCCCGACAGGCGGAGGCTCGATCTCAGCCTTCGCAGGGGCGTGCGCTGGAACGACGGCCGGGAGGTCAACGCCGGCGATGTTCGCTTCTCCTGGCAGGCGCAGACCCACCCCGCGGTCGGCTGGAGGTACGCCCATCTCAAGCAGGCGATCGAAGAGGTGGAGATCGTCGACTCCCATCGCCTCTCGGTGCACTTCGCCCACCGCTACCCCGGGCAGCTGGCCGACCTCAACGAGGGTGTGATCCTGCCGCGGCACGCCTGGGGCGCCTTGCCGTTCGCGCGATGGCCGAGCGACGCGCGTTGGTTCCTCGACCACCTCGTCACCAACGGCCCCTACCGGCTCGGCGAATGGGAGCCTCAACAGCACGTCGTGCTCGAGCGCAACGAACACTACTTCGAGACCGGCCTTCCGAAGATCGAGCGGTTGGTGCTGAGGGTGACACCGTTGCGTCACAACCGCTTGCACGGCCTCACGGCCGGAAGCGCGGACTTCATCGAACAGTTGAGCGCTTCGGAAGCGAGAGAACTCGCCGACAATCCCGAGGTCGTCGTTCGGCGCGCCTGGCATCGCCAGTACGACTACATTGCCTGGAATCTGCGCGACGACGCCTTCGCCGACGTCGACACTCGCGTGGCGCTCACCCTCGGCCTCGATCGAGAGGAGCTGGTCTCGGCGCTGTGGAAAGGCGAGGCTCGAGTGGCGGTCTCGCCGATCCTGACCTCGGTCTGGGCATACGATCCCACCATCCAACCGTGGCCCCACGCACCTGACGAGGCAAGCAGACGTCTTCTCGACGCCGGGTGGCGGCGGCAGGAAGGCTCCTGGCATCGCGGCGACGGCCCTCTCGCCTTCGAGCTGCTGGTCAACACGGCAAACCCGATCCACGTCGACGCTGCCCTCCTCGCCAAGGAACAGTGGGCGAGGCTGGGGATCCTCGTCGACGTCCGGCGCCTCGACTTCCACGCCCTCGTCGAGCGGCTCGATCGGGGCGACTTCGCCGCCGCGATCGGCTCCTGGGGGATCGATACCACTCTCGACGTCGGCTACGCCTTCCACAGCCGGTCGATCCGCGACGGCTACAACTCGGGTGGCTACTCCAACCCGGAGGTCGACCGCCGGATCGACGCCCTGCGCGAGATCACCGACCTCGACGAGCGGCGGCGCGAGCTGAGCGAGCTTCAACGCCTGATCCACGAGGACCAGCCGTACACCTTCCTCTGGGAGCCGCCGCGGTTCGACGCTCACAGCGCCCGGCTGCGCGGCGCTCGGCCCAATGCGCTCAGCGCGCTGTTTCGAGCCCGCGAGTGGTGGATCCAGCCCGACTGAGCCGCGGGCTCCGCCTGGTCGGGGGCGCCCTGACCACCGCCTGGGCGCTCGCCACGGTCGCCTTCTTCGCCGTCCGCCTGGCGCCGGGCGACCCGACCCAGATGCTCGACGCCTCCATCCCACCCAGCCAGGCAGCCGCGCAGAGCCGCCTCTACGGCCTCGACCGGTCGCTCTCCGAGCAGTACGGGGCCTGGCTCGGCGGTCTCGTGACCGGCGACCTCGGCTGGTCCTACGACTATCGTCGGCCTGTCTCCGAGGTACTCGGGCGCACCGCCGCCCCGACCCTGCTACTCACCGGCCTCGCCTTGGCGTTGCAGTATGCGGTCGCTCTGACGCTCGCCCTCGCCGCCGCCGGCAGTCGGTCCCGAACCCGATTCGTCGACGCGCTGATGGCGCCGCTCCATGCCGTGCCGACCTTCTGGATCGGCCTACTCGCGCTGAGCGTCCTGGCCCGACGCTGGCCGCTGTTTCCCGAACATGGAGCCCGGTCGCTCGACGCCGCCCTGCAGGGTTCGTGGGTGGCGGCGGCGGACGCCTTGTGGCACGCGGCGCTACCGGCGGCCGTGCTCGGGCTCGGAGGCGCCGCGACGATCTACCGCCTCACCGTCACGAGGATGGCCGCCGCGCTGCGCTCCCCTCACGCGCTGGCTGCCCGAGCCCGAGGCGTCGGCGAGGCGCGAATTCGCTGGGTACACGCCCTTCGCACTGCGCTCGGCCCCGCAGTCCAGCGGCTCGGCCTCGACGTTCCGGCACTCGTCGGCGGTGCGCTCACGATCGAAGTCGTCTTCTCCCGTCCCGGCCTCGGGAGGGCGGTCCATCGCGCCTTTCTCGCTCGCGATATCCCCCTCCTGGCTGCCGGCGCCTTCGCCGCCGGCCTGTTCGTCGTCGCCGGCAGCGCCCTGGCGGACTGGCTTACCAACCGCCTCGACCCGAGAGGCGGCAGCGCATGACCGGCGCCAAGCCACGGCCAACGCGCTGGTTCGCGGCAGCCATCCTGTCCGGGCTCCTCCTGCTGGCTGCGTCGTTGCCGATCGAGGAGCTGCCCGCCGGCGACGTAGAGGCCGCCCGCTATCTGTCCCCCGGAGCGGCGGTCACCGCTGTACCGTTGGTCGACGGACGTTGGCGGCTCGCCAGCAAAGTGCGCCCTCTAGGCTCTGGCGGGCTCGAGATCCTCCGCCTCGGACGCACCGAGGTGCTGCCCGCCTCGTTGCTCGATCCGGCCCGCGAGCCGAGCCACCGACGCTACTGGCTGGGCACGGATCGACTCGGCCGCGACCTGCTCCCGCGGCTCGCCTGCGCCTGGCGTCGCACCCTGGCCACCGCCGGCTGGGCGGCGCTGCTGGCGGTCGCGCTGGGAGGGCTCATCGGCGGCCTGGCCGGCTGGATCGGTGGTCGATTCGAGGTGCTGCTGATGCGCGCCGTCGATCTGTGGGCCGCGGTACCGAAGCTCTTCGTGCTGTTGGGAATCGCTGCTACCATAACTCCCTCCCCAGCCTTGATCGTGATGATGCTCACCGTTGTCAGCTGGACGCCAGCGGCCCGCATCTTGCGTGCTGGGGTACGGGAGCTGCGAGCCCGGTGTTTCGTGGAGGGGGCGATCGCCTCGGGGGTCGGCCCGGCGAGGCTCGCGGGCCGCCACCTCGCTCCCCATCTGCTACCGGTCGCTGCTTCGGTGGCGGCTCTGCTGGTCGGCGAACTGGTGCTCCTCGAATCGGCGCTCTCCTTCCTCGGCGCCGGCTTCCCGCCCTCCTCCCCCGGGTTGGGGACCCTGCTCCAACATGCCGCGGAAGACCCCACCGGCCCCTGGTGGCCGATCCTCCTCCCCGGGATCGCGGTGGTCGGATGCAGTTGGGCCGCTTTCCGACTCGCCGGACGATCGGCTCGGACGGACTGCTAGTCTCCGCGACGCCATGCTCACCTCCGAGTTCGACTACGATCTGCCCGCCGAGCTGATCGCACAAGAACCCGTCGCTCGCGGTCAGAGCCGGCTTTTCGTGGTCGGCGGCAGCGAAGCGCGGCGGCATCGATCGGTCGCCGACCTCCCCGAGCTGCTCGAAGAGGGCGACCTGCTCGTCGTCAACGACACTCGGGTGCTACCCGCGCGGCTTTTCGGGCGGCTGCCTACCGGAGGCCGGGTGGAGCTTCTTCTAGTCGAGCGCGAGGGGCCGACGGAGT
This sequence comes from Thermoanaerobaculia bacterium, assembly GCA_945787575.1. Classification (GTDB taxonomy): domain Bacteria; phylum Acidobacteriota; class Thermoanaerobaculia; order Multivoradales; family JAHEKO01; genus CALZKB01. The sequence continues at coordinate 10,710 of CALZKB010000028.1, forward strand.
GGGTCGCGCTGGTCAAACCGGGACGCCGCGCGAGGCCCGGCACGACGCTCTCTCTCTCCGACCGTTTGACGGTCACGATCCTCGCCAAGCTCGAGGACGGTCGCCACCGGATGGCCTTCTCCGAAGCGGTCGAGCCTCATCTCGCGGAACTCGGCCATGTGCCGCTCCCCCCGTACATCAAACGACCGGACGAGCCGTCCGACGCCGAGCGTTACCAGACGATCTACGCTTCGGTCGATGGCGCCATCGCGGCACCGACGGCGGGCCTGCACTTCACCCCTGGGCTTCTCGACCGGATTCGCCGGCGAGGAGTCCGGATCGAGAAGGTCACTCTGCATGTCGGAATCGGCACCTTCAAGCCGGTGACCGCGAAGCTCGTCCACGAGCACCAGATGGAGGAGGAGCGTTTCGAGATCCCCGAGGCGGTCCCGGCCGCGGTTGAAAGCACCCGCCGCAGGGGCGGGCGCGTAGTGGCGGTCGGCACCACGGTCGTGCGCGCGTTGGAGGGCGCCGCGAGGCCCAACGGTGCCCTCGATGCCGGGAGCGGCCGGACGGCGCTCTTCATCACTCCGGGATATGCCTTCCGGATCGTCGATCGCCTGCTGACCAACTTCCACCTGCCGAGGTCGACGCTGCTGATGCTGGTCGCCGCCTTCGCCGGGCGAGAGCTGGTTCTCGCCGCCTACGCCGAAGCGATCGAGCAGCGCTATCGCTTCTACTCCTACGGCGACGCCATGTTCCTCGAGCGAGGCTAACCTGCATCTCTCACCCCGTTTCGAGCGAAACGGTAGAGCTGCCTGTGCCCGCAAGGCGTCGCGACCGGGGGCACCGCAGGCGTAGCCAAAGCTATGTCGAGGATGACCGACCGAGCGTAACGCAGCAGGCGCGGGTAGATCCGCCGTTGCAGCCGGAACGGGGGTGAGAAAGGCAGGCTAGGCTCGGGCGAACGAGATCGGCACGAGGAAGAGCACCCCGAAGACTCCGGCGGCGTAGAGCGGAGCCAGAGGGATCGCGCGCTGCATCTCGACCGTCGTGGTGGCCCAGGTCACGAACAGGACCCCGGGCGGGGTGAGCAGATAGACCGGCAAGAGCAGGCGCCGAACCGGACGGTCGAAGCGTCTCACGCGGGCGATGTAGAGGTTGCCCAGCCCCCAGCCGAGAATCCCGCCGAAGCCGTAGAGCGGATAGAGCCCGATGTCAGCAATCCCGGCGAGACCACGGCCAGCCAGCATGGCGACGAGCGCGATCACCCAGGCGGCGACGCCGACCGCCGCCAGCCAGAACTCGAAGCGGAGACTCTTAGCCGTTGTGCGTGAACTCCTCGTACTGCTCGGCGTTCATCAGACCCTCGAGATCGACTCCTTCGTCCAGTTTCATGCGGATCAGCCAGCCCTGTCCGTGTGGATCTTCGTTGACCTTCTCCGGAGCGTTCTCGAGCTCGGTGTTGACCTCCGTGACTTCGCCCGGCACCGCGGTGTAAATCTCGGAGACGGCCTTCACCGACTCGATCGTTCCGATCTCGTCGTTGCCGTCGAAGTGGGTGCCGACCTCCGGCAGCTCGACGAAGACCACTTCTCCGAGCTCGTCCTGCGCGAAGTCCGTGATGCCGATCGTGCACTCGTCGCCCTCGACGTGAAACCACTCATGCTCGTTCGAATAGTGGTAATTCTCGGGGTACATTCGGTCTTGTCTCCTCGAGTCAGCAGTCCGTGGTGGGAATCCCTGATTCACCAGTGTACGCGAGACTAAGCGTTCTTTGTGCGGCGATAGAAAGGAACTTCGACGACCCGAGCGGGAAGGCGCCGGCCGCGAACCTCGATCTCGAACTCGTACCCCAGAGCGGTGTGGCCGACCGCCAGCTTGGCCATCCCCAGCGCCTTGCCGAGGGTCGGGCTGAAGGTGCCGCTCGTCACCTTGCCGATCTCCGTGCCGGCGGCGTAGGCGACGCAGCCCTCGCGGGCGATTCCGCGGGCGGTGATCTCGAATCCGACGACCAAGGCGCTCGGACCCCGCTCTTTCGCCTCGGCCAGGGCGCGGCTACCGACAAAGTCGCCCTTGCCCATCTTGATGGTCCAGCCGAGCTGGGCCTCCCACGGAGTCGTGTCGCGATCGAGCTCGTGGCCGTAAAGCGCCATCCCGGCCTCCAGCCGCAGAGTGTCGCGGGCGCCGAGTCCGGCGGGAATCACGCCCGCTCCCCGCCCCGTGTCGAGCAAGGCAGCCCACACTTCGGTGGCGGCCTCCGGCGCGAGATAGAGCTCGAAGCCATCCTCGCCGGTGTAGCCGGTACGCGAGAGCAGAGCGGGGTGCCCGGTCACACTGCCGCGGCGGAAGCCGTAGTAACGGATCGGGGCGAGCTCGGTCTCGGTCAGAGCCTGCAGCGTCTCGACCGCTCGCGGCCCCTGCAAGGCCAGAAGAGCGTACTCCTCCGAGACGTCCTCGACCTCGACGCCGTCCGGAGCGTAATCTTCGATCCACTCGAGGTCGGTCGCGGTGTTGGCCGCGTTGACGACGAGGATGAACTGGTCCTCGCGGAGGCGATAGACGAGAAGGTCGTCGATGTACTTGCCATCCTCGTCGAGTAGGGCGCTGTAGTGAGCCCGCCCTTCCTTCAATCGGCCCACGTCGTTGGGAGTGAGGTGCTGCAGGAATGCCTCTGCCCCGGCGCCCCGAACCGCCACCTCGCCCATGTGGGAAACGTCGAAGAGTCCGGCCGCAGTTCGGACAGCCCGATGTTCCTCCATCAGGCCGCTGTACTGCACAGGCATCTCCCAACCGGCGAACGGCACGAGCTTGCCGCTAGCCTCCACGTGGACATCGAACAGTGGGGTTCTCCGCAGATCGGCAGTCGTCATGCTCCGAGACTATCAATCCCTCAGAACCATCTCGACCGAGGATCTAAGTGTCTGTCGCGCAGCCACTTGCCGCCCCGTATCCGGTGGGTCGAATAGCCGGATCTGCGGAAAAGCCGGCGCGCCGTCGACGATTGGAACGTGTAGTAACGTAACAATTAGTACTAACTATCTGAAAAGAAAAGACTTAACGGTCTCGCAGCAGTCCTCAACCGGTTCCGGTCATCGACCAACACAGACTACCCACAGCTCTCCAGATGAGCCGTTTTGCACAGTGTTTTCCACAGTTTTCCACCGCGCTCGAGAGGCGAAAAGCCCGATGTCCAAAGGAGAAACCGCTCAGGACTGCTCCGGCGCTCGCCAAGCCCCGGGAGAAGCCAGGAAGTCTTTCTGAGCGTCGAGCGTCCGATCGGTCCCGTCGTCGTGAACGGCCGGTACTCCTGCAATCCGAGGTTGACGCCCGCCGCCGCGTCCTGCAGATCCGCCCCCTCGTCCTCCTCGATCTCGAGATCGGCATCTCGGGTCACCCGGAAGGTGCAGGCATCGCCGACGTCAGCGTCTCTGTCGCCCCCTTTCTTGGCAGGATCATGCTAAAAACCGACGACATGGAGGGGGCAATGAACGACACGAAACCGGCGATCAGGCGCCTGCTGCTGCTCAGGCATGGCAAGTCCGACTGGAACGCCGAGTTCGCCAGCGATCACGAGCGACCGCTGGCGAAACGCGGACGGCGTGCGAGCGACACCATCGGCCGGTGGGTGGCGAAGACCGGTCACGTCCCGCAGCTCGCGCTCACCTCGACCGCCGTCCGCGCCCGCGATACCCTGGCTCGAGCGATCGATGCCGGCGGCTGGGAGGTCGAGGTCCGCGAGCTTCCGGCGCTCTACATGGCGGCCGCCGACGATGTGCTGAGTCTCGTTCGAGAACTCGACGAAGACCCTTCGACCCTGCTCGTCGCCGGCCATCAGCCGACCCTCTCGAACGTGGTGGCGCTGGCGGTCGGCGGCGGCGCAGCGCGGATGCCCACCTGCGGCCTCTCCTGCTTACGGCTCGCCTCGGGCTCCTGGCGGCACGCGCGGCCGGGAGCCTTCGAGCTCGAATGGCACGTGAACCCGCGCCTGCTCGCTGCCGGTAGTTAGCTGCGGGCAGCTAGTCGATCGCCTTGACGACGAGCTCGCGGTCGAAAGCCTGCCTGAACAGCTCGCCGTGACCGCGAGCTTCCCACAGCTCGACGGTCGGAGGCTCGTCGGCCGTGAGCTCCAGGAGAATTCTCGACTCGTCGACGGCGACTTCGACATTCGAGACGCGTCCAGCCCGCGATCGCTCCAAGCTCTCCGCCATGCGAAGACAGGCGGTCAGCTGGGCGAGCATGTCGATGTCGCGTTTTCCGAGCAGCAGGCCGAAATCGTCGGCCTTGGGCCTGCCCTTGCGGTGGTAACGCACGAGGAGCGCCAGCAGCGCCTGCTCGCGATGGGTGAACCCCGGGAGCGCCACCGAGCTGAGGACGTAGGCGCCGTGCCTGTGGTGCCGGTAGTAGTCGAGATTGGTGCCGATATCGTGGAGCACGGAGGCCGCGATCAGCAGCTCCAGCTCTCGCTCACCCAGCCGGTGGAGCGGGGAGAGTCCCCGAAAGAGCGCTCGGCTCAGGGTGCGCACCCGATCGACATGCCCCCGCGGCTCTCGATGCCGAGCGGCGAGGTTTTCGATCGTGAAGCGCCGGACGTCATCGACCAGGTGGGGCGAAGGCAGGAAGCGCCGGTACAGAGCACCTTCGCGTACCCCATGGCCGGAGATCTCGATGGCGTCGAGTCCCGCATGGCGCACGATCCAGCGATAGACCAGAGCACCCGCCACAACGACGTCCGCGCGGTACGGACGGATGCCGGCCACGTCGACCCGTTCGGTGACCGACATCTCCAGAAGCTCGCCGACGATCGTCTCGAGGCCGTCGCGCGAAAAACGGTAGCCGTGCATCACGGCAAGCGGATACCGGCGGCGCTTCATCTCGAGTCGTGCCAGGTTGCGAGCCGTCCCGCCCATGGCGATGAGAGGCAGCCCGGACTCTCGCATGCGCGCCACCTGATCGCCGAGGCGCTCTTCGATGAACCGTTCGAGCGAAGTGACCTGCGATTCGGTCGGAGGGTCCGAGTCGAGGAAGGCCTCGGTCAACCGGACGGCACCGAGAGGAAACGCCCCTCCGCCCATGTAGCGTCGATCCTGCATCCGCGACAGCTGTGCACTGCCGCCTCCGACGTCGAGGACCCACGCGTCGTCGAGGTCGAAGCTGTTGGCCGCGGCGAGGACGCCGAGCTCCGCTTCCTCTTCGCCGGCCAGCACTCGCACGGCGTAGCCGTGATCTCGAATCGGACCCAACACCTCGTCCCGATTCGCGGCATCCCGCACGGCGCTGGTGGCGAGAATCTCGATCTCGTCGAGATCGACCGCGCCGGCGTAGTCTTCGAACAGCTCGACCGCCGCCATCGCCCGCTCGACCGCCGCGCGAGTCAGTCGTCCGTCCCGCGCCATCCCTTCACCCAGCCGGACCGGCTCTCGAATCGTACCCACCATTCGAAACCAGATCTCCGGCTCGAACTCGAAAGCCACCAGTCGGGCGGTGTTCGAGCCCAGGTCCGCAATACCGACGCGTCGCACGCACCAGTTATACACCGCTGCGGAGACCTTCTGGTAGCCTGAGAGGTGACATTCCGGGGTCGGTGCAGGCCCCGCGCAAACCGGTGATTCCGACACTATGAGCGCTCCGACGATCGAGCCCTACCGGCCCAAGCACCACGTCCGCATCGTCACCGCCGCATCGCTCTTCGACGGACACGACGCGGCGATCAACATCATGCGCCGGATCCTCCAGGCGTCAGGGGCGGAGGTCATTCATCTCGGCCACAACCGCTCGGTGGCGGAGATCGTCCACTGCGCCATTCAGGAGGACGCCCAGGCCGTAGCCATCACCTCGTACCAGGGTGGGCATACCGAGTACTTCAAGTACATGCACGACCTGTTTGCCGAGGCCGGCACCGACATCAAGATCTTCGGCGGCGGCGGCGGCACCATCCTGCCGAGCGAGATCGCGGAGCTGCACGACTACGGAATCGCCCGCATCTACTCACCCGACGACGGTCGCGAGCTCGGACTCCAGGGGATGATCAACGACCTGCTCGAGAAGTGTGACTTCCCCACCGTTACGCCGCCGCTCGACGGCCACGTCAGCACTCTGCCCAAGGGCGACCCGCGCGCCATCGGCCAGCTGATCTCACTCGCCGAGAACTACCCGGAGGAGTCGCAGGCGCTATCGGCGGCGCTGACTCCGCTGCTCAGCGAGCACCGGACGCCGGTGCTCGGCATCACCGGAACCGGCGGCTCCGGAAAGTCGTCGCTGGTAGACGAGCTGGTGCGGCGTTTTCTCCGCGACTTCGAGGACAAGAAGATCGCCGTCATCTCGGTCGACCCATCGAAACGTCGCAGCGGCGGCGCGCTGCTCGGCGACCGCATCCGGATGAACGCCATCGACCACCCCCGCGTCTACATGCGCTCGCTCGCCACCCGCCAGTCGAATCTGGCGCTCTCCAAGCACGTTCAGGCTGCGATCGACATCGTCAAGGCCGCCGCGTTCGACCTGGTCATCGTCGAGACTTCGGGCATCGGCCAATCCGATACCGAGATCATCGAGCACTCGGACCTCTCGCTCTACGTGATGACTGCCGAGTACGGCGCCGCGACCCAGCTCGAGAAGATCGACATGCTCGATTTCGCCGACCTCATCGCCATCAACAAGTTCGACAAACGGGGCTCGCTCGACGCATTGCGGGACGTCCGCAAACAGGTGCAGCGCAATCGAAATCAGTTCGACACACCCGGCGAAGAGCTCCCGATCTACGGCACCATCGCGTCGCAGTTCTCGGACCCGGGCACCAATCGCCTCTACCGGAAGTTGATGGACGCGCTGGTCGAGAAGACCGGAGCTCCGCTGAGCTCCTCCTTCGAGATCACCGAAGCGCTGAGCAAGAAACGCGTCATCATCCCGCCCGAGCGGGTCCGCTACCTTTCGGAGATCTGTGAAGAGAGCGAGCGCTATGCCGACTTTGTCCGCGACCAGGCGTCTCTGGCGCGCCGTCTCTACCAGCTCGCCGGCACGATCGAGGTGCTGAGGGCGAACGAAGGTGGGACGACTCTCGAGATCGTCGAGCCGAGCGACGAAAGTGACGAGAAGACCGTTCACGTCATCCAGCACGAGGAGAGCGAGCCCGAGTACCTCCGCGACCTCGTCGACCGCTACAACGATCTCGAATCGCGGCTCGACGGCGAGTGTCGACGGCTCCTCGAAGAATGGCCCGCCACCGTCGAACGTTACAGGGCCGACAAGTACCGGTTCCAGGTACGTGACGAGACCCTCGAGCACGACCTCTACACCGAGTCGCTCGCGCACCTCAAGATCCCCAAGGTCGCCCTGCCTCGCTACCGAGACTGGGGTGACATTCTCACCTGGCTGCTGACCGAGAACGCACCGGGCATGTTCCCGTTCGCGGCCGGCGTCTACCCGTTGAAGCGGCAGGGGGAGGACCCGGCGCGGATGTTCGCCGGCGAAGGTGGTCCCGAGCGCACCAACCGGCGCTTCCACTACGTTTCGCGAGGAATGCCCGCCAAGAGACTGTCGACGGCGTTCGACTCGGTCACCCTCTACGGCGAGAATCCCGACCGGCGGCCCGACATCTACGGCAAGGTGGGCAACTCCGGGGTGTCGATCGCCACTGTCGACGACGCCAAGAAACTCTACTCGGGCTTCGATCTGGCCGATCCGTCGACCTCGGTGTCGATGACGATTAACGGACCGGCGCCGATGATCCTCGCCTTTTTCATGAACGCCGCGATCGACCAGCAATGCGAGCGTTACATCCGCGAACAAGGGCTCGAGCGCGAGGTCGACGGCAAGATCGATCGCCTATACCGAGGGCTGGACGCCGAGCGCCCCCACTACCGAGGTGAGCTGCCGGCCGGCAACGATGGGCTGGGAACCCTGCTTCTCGGCGTCTCCGGAGACCAGGTGCTCTCTCGCGAGATCTACGATCGCCTCCGTGCCGACGCCCTCTCTCGGGTGCGGGGCACCGTTCAGGCCGACATCCTGAAAGAGGATCAGGCCCAGAACACCTGCATCTTCTCGACCGAGTTCGCGTTGAGGATGATGGGCGACATCCAGGAGTACTTCACCGAGAACGATGTCCGCAACTTCTACTCGGTGTCGATCTCCGGGTACCACATCGCCGAGGCGGGAGCCAACCCGATCAGTCAGCTCGCCTTCACCCTCGCCAACGGATTCACCTTCGTCGAGTACTACCTGTCCCGCGGGCTCGAGATCGACGACTTCGCCCCGAACCTGTCCTTCTTCTTCTCCAATGGACTCGACGCCGAGTACGCGGTCATCGGGCGCGTGGCGCGCCGGATCTGGGCGAAGGCGATCAAGCACAAGTACGGCGGCAACGCTCGCTCCCAGAAGCTCAAGTACCACATCCAGACTTCGGGACGGTCTCTGCATGCCCAGGAGATCGCGTTCAACGACATCCGGACGACGCTGCAGGCGCTGTACGCGCTCTACGACAACTGCAACTCGTTGCACACCAACGCCTACGACGAGGCGATCACGACGCCGACCGAGGAGAGCGTTCGGCGAGCGCTGGCGATTCAGCTCATCATCAACAAGGAGCTGGGGCTCAGCACCAACGAGAACCCGCTTCAAGGCTCGTTCGTCATCGAGGAGCTTACCGACCTCGTCGAACAGGCCGTGCTGACCGAGTTTCGGCGCATCTCGGAGCGCGGCGGAGTGCTCGGCGCCATGGAGCGCATGTATCAACGCACCCGTATCCAGGAGGAGTCGCTCTATTACGAGTCGCTCAAGCACTCGGGCGAGCTGCCGATCGTCGGCGTCAACACCTTCCTCGACCCCGAGGGCTCGCCGACGATCATCCCCGAAGAGGTGATCCGTGCCACGCCCGAGGAGAAGGAGTTCGCGATCCGCTCACTGGAGACCTTCCATCAGCGCAACGCCGAGAGCGCCCCGGAGGCCCTCCGCGGGTTGCAGCGCACGGCGATCGAGCACGGCAATCTGTTCGAGTCGTTGATGGAGGTCGGCAAGGTCTGCAGCCTCGGCCAGATCTCGGGGGCGCTCTACGACGTGGGCGGACGCTACCGCCGCAACATGTAGAGGTCACCGCCACCTCGAGGACCAGGACTGGATGGATGCGGGGAAGTCTGCCCCGCGATCTCCCCGGACCCTCCCCGTCTCACCTCGTTTGAAGAGGACTCATCCAGCTCCATCTTCAGCTCCCGCATCTCGCGGCGGACTTCCCTTGAAGCTCTGGGATCCCGGATCGCTTCCGCGATCGCCCTCCGCAGCATTTCGCACGCTGCACGGGTGACGAAGAAGCGTCCGAGCATCGAATACTTGCTGAGCAGGTTGCCGCCGAGCTCGCCCGAAACGAGCTGCTCGAAATGCTCGCGCGACCACGCCTCGCACTCCTCGACGGTGTCGAACAGCTCGTCTTGGCTCTCGACCACGAAAGCGTCCATCGTCTCGCGAAACGAGTCCGGCGCCTCGTCCAGCAGCTCGTGGAGCTTGGTCACGAGATCGAAGGCCTTGACGCCGTGCCGCCGGGCGTAGGCGAACGCCTCCTCGAAGTTCCCCTCGCAGTAGAAAATGGTCAGCAGTAGGTGGAAGACCCGGCAGTCGAGGTAATCCTCGAAGCTGAACGTCGGGGTCTCGACCACGATCTCTTCGGCCTCGATCACCGGCTCACCCAAGTAGTCGCTGATGTTGCGGGCTACCACTCTGCACTTGGTGCCCGTTCTCCACCGAGTGGCGGAAGATCCGGTTGTTGTCGGCCCGGCCTCCTCCTGTAGCCCCTCGATCGAACAACCCACGTCCGCATAGCGCTCGATGACGTTGAGGAAAGCACGCTCTCCCTCGTAGGTCGGGCCGCGGCTGGCCACGTCGAACTCCGGCACCGAACGCAAGTAGCTCTCCTGCTCTTCCCGCGTCAACGGAAAGTGCGGACCTCCCACCACCGTCAGGAGGCTCGGGTAGCGCGCCTTGGCGTACTGCGCGAAGGCCCGCGACAGGTTGTGGTTCCAGGCGTAGCTCGAGAGAGCGAGAGCCTGGGCCTCTTCGTCATCGAGGACGCGACGCAACTCCGCCGGGTCGCGGAAGATCCGGATGTCGAGCTTGGGTCCCCTCAGAAACGCCCGGGTGTGGGTGGCCAGGTTGGCCACGTCGAGGGGGCAAATGTCCGAGATGATCGTCAGCTGATTGTGACCGAGATCGCCGCAAACCACCTTGAATGAGTGACTTCCGAGTTGGCCTCGCGCACGTGCGAGAGGCCCTTTTCCGAGATCGGAAGCTCGCGCCGACGGAGATCGGACGTCAACCTCCGATGACGTGCTCCGCAGAGCGCCGCACGGGCTTTCGACGGACCGATAGACTGTGTCGGTGACGAGGCTCCCGCCGCGCGAGGGCGTGATCCAGTTCGAACTCCGCCACGATCGGAGGTCGCTGTCCCCCGAAGCCGCGGCGCGTGCCGCCGACCTCTTGGGATGGCGCCGGATACTGCGCGCGGTCGGTCTGATCGGAGCGGATCCGGGCCGCTACGACGGGGCGGGCTTCGGCAACTTGAGCACTCGCCTCTCCTCCGGCTTCGAGCCGCCGGGGCGTCGAGCCTTCGTCGTCACCGGCACTCAGACCTCGGGTCTGGAGATCGTCGACGCCTCTCGATTCGCTCTGGTCGCAAGCTGCGACTACCGAAACAATCGAGTGGACAGTCGAGGCCTCGCCGAGCCCTCGTCGGAGGCGATGACCCACGGCGCCATCTACAACCTCGACGCCGCGATCCACACCGTGTTTCACGCACACTCACCCGAGATCTGGCGGCTGGCGCGAGAGCTCGGCCTACCCACCACCGATCCCGGCGTCGCGTACGGCACGCCTGAGATGGCGACCGAGGTCAGCCGTCAGTTCCGCCGCGGCGATCTCGGCCGCCGCGGGCTGATGGCGATGGGCGGTCACCTCGACGGCGTCATGGTATTCGGTGGGTCCCCCGACGAGGCCGGCACGGTCCTGCTCTCCTGGCTCGCCCGCAGCTACATCGCCTAAAGACCAGTCGTCCGCTGTCGTGCTCGGCGTCGGTCCTGGACGGGCACCCAGGTCGGCTCCGATCGCGCCGGGCGGCCACCGAGCTTCGGATGCAGGTACGCCCAGGGATAGTCCTCCCAATCCGCCACCAAGCCGCCCGCCACCGCGTTCGCCAGCAGATAGCGGGCGACCGGCTCGAGGTCCGCTTCAGGTCCTGGACGGCCTTCGAAGAACGACGGCTGCCACAGCGGTCCGTCCCAGCCTGCCGCCCAGGCGCGCTGCGTCGAGAACGCCTTGAAGCGGTCGACTTCCTCGTCGAGCTCGGTACCATTCGCGACCAGCCAGTGCAGGTGATCGGGGAGCAGCACCGCGGCCAAAGTCAACGGGTGCTGACGCACCAGCGGAAACACGTTGACCGCCACCGCGGCCTGCTCGAAGGCGGCACGGCCGCGGTCCGTGCGGATCGTCACGTGCGCCGGACGGTCAGCTCTGGAGGAAGAGCCGAGCTCGCGGTCCCGGGCGCCGGCTCGACCGTCGCGAAGCAGCCACGAACCGAGAAGCGAGACGAGGCGCCGGCGCCGGCCTTCGCTCGAGGTTCGCGCCGGGCTCGAGCCGAGTTGTGAGGCCGCGTTCCTGCTCATGCCCTAACAGACGGACGTTGCGCGGACGATCTTGCACGGCACCGCTCGACCGCTGGGCACCGCAGGTAGATTCAGAGCCCTCCGCCGGCCGGCGAGCTCTCCGGACCGCGTAGCCGCTCCGGCGGGCGCTAATCGATGTCGAACTCGAGCAGCTCGACGGGGATGGCGACGTTCCCGCTCACCCGCACCGAGATGTTCTGGCCGGGGATCGGCACCCGCCCGAACTGAGCCCCGACCGTGAAGGGACGCTGCGAGCCATGGAAGCCCTGGCCGTTGGTCGTCGCACTATTGAAGCCGACCTGAGTGAAGCTGGTCGGACCCTCGCCGCCCGGAACGACAGCGTTGACCCCCACGAAGAAGGGGGGGGTCACGGTCACCGGTGTCGCCAGCGTTACGGTGTTGGTGGCGAAGGTAGTGACTCCCATGACCGTGACCATCATCTGAGTAGCACCCGTAGATGGGACGATCACGAGGTTGACGTAGCCCTTGCCCGTCGCCGGTCCTTGGTACCAGGAGATTGCGGAGACCGTCCCCATCGAGAGCGGCTGGCCGCTCTGGGTGTCGAAGAAGTTGCCGAGAAAGACATAGGGCGGGTCGGCAAAGCGAACGCCGTCGGGAGCTCCAGGATCGTAACGGATGGTGCCGACGCCCTCCGGCTCCCGGGCGCTGCGCACGCCCTCGATCAGCTGCCAACCGGCCTCTCGCGCACGCTGGCGATCAGCGGCCGGATCCTCGCGCTGCGCCTCGGCCGCTCCCATCAAGGTCACCACCAGCACGGTCGCGCAGGTTGCGGTCAACAGTCTCGGTTTCATGGCCCACTCCCTATCTGATGCCCGCCAACTCGACGCCGGCGGAAGGGTACTCGCTTCAGCGATGTGACGATACCCTAGCAAGGAGCTGCCTCCGGCACAATGACGTCCGCCCCGAGAAGGTCGCGGGCCTTTACTCCGACGCTTGCGCTCTCCCGTCGACCCCACCTATCCTCTTTCCTGAGCATGAGCAGATCGCCCGAGTTTCCACCGGTCGGTTACGCCGAGTGGCGCCGACGCGTCAAGCTAGAGCTGGGAGACGCCGGCTTCGACGACGCGCTGACGACCCGGCTTCTCGAGGGGATCACGACCCAGCCGCTCTACCACGAGCGGCCGGCGACGACTCGTCTCGGCCGCAAGGCAGTCGACAACAGCCTCGGTTGGCACCTCTGCCCTCGCTACGAGACCGCCGATCCGAACGACGCCAACCGGCAGATCCGCGCCGATCTCGATGGGGGGGCGACCGCCCTCTGGCTTCGGCTCGACGAGGCGGCGCGCCTCGGCGTCGACCCGCTCGTGGCCGACGGCGGCACCCGCGTCGGCAGAGACGGACTACCGGCCTACTCGACCGCCGACCTGGAGACGACCCTCGCCGGGGTCCACCTCGACGCCCTGCCGATCCTGCTCGACGCCGGCGGCAACGCCTTGCCCGCGGCGATGAGTCTGCTGGCCCTCGGCGACCGATTCGAAGTCGACCGTCGCACCGTCGAATGGCACTGCAACATGGATCCGCTGGCGGCACTGGCCGCCGACGGAGAGCTCCCGGGAAGCTGCGAAGATCTCGCTTCCGAGATGCACCAGTTGACGAGCTTCTGCGACGCGATCCTCCCGCGGTCGACGGCGATTGCGGTCTCGGACCTTCCCTATCATCAGGCCGGAGCCGACGCCGCCGACGAGCTTGGGATCGTCGGCGCGACGCTCCTCACCTACCTCCGGTGGCTCGGCGATGACGGGCTCGAGCCGAGCGTGGCGGTCTCACGGGTGCTCCTGCGTGTGGCGGTCGATCAAGACCTCTTTGCGTCAGTGGCGAAGATTCGAGCGGCTCGCCTCCTCTGGCGGAAGGTGCTGACGGCGGTCGGCTTGCTCGCCTCTCCTCCCGCCCTCATCCACGCCGTCGGTTCCGACCGGCCGCTGACCGTGCGTGACCCCTGGGTCAACATGCTCCGAACCACCAGTCAGGGCCTCGCTGCCGCCCTCGGGGGCGCCGACTTCGCCACCCTTCCGAGCTACGACCGAACCCTCGGCCCCCCTTCCGAGGCCGGGCGCCGACTCGCTCGCAACACCCAGTCGATCCTCGGTGAGGAGAGCGCCCTCGGGCAGGTCGAGGACCCCGGCGCCGGATCGTTCTATATCGAGCAGCTGACCGACGCGCTCGCCCGACGGGCTTGGAGCTGCCTGCGCGAGATCGAGAGCCAAGGAGGGATGCTCGCGGTCGTTCGGAGCGGCTGGCTCCGAGAACGGCTGGCCTCGCGTTGGGCGGCGCGGACCTCGGACCTCGCGCACCGCCGAACCGCGATCACCGGAGTCAGCGAGTACGTCAACCTGCACGAGCGGCCGCCGTCTCGAGACCGGCACTCTTCCCTAGATCTTCGGGAGCGTGCCCTCGAGCGGGCAAGAATGCGCGGCAATTCCAGCACCGAACCGCCGAGCCTCGAGCAGGCCGGATCACTCGATCGATTCTCAGCAGGCAGTCGGTGGGCGGCCGCCGGGGCGACCCTTGCCGAGATCTCGGCCGCCTTGCAGCGCGAGCCCTCCCCGACCGCCGACCTGCTGCCGCGCCATCGGGACGCCGAGGCGTTCGAGGCGCTGCGCGACGCGGCGGAGGCTCGCGAGACCGCCCCCACCGTCTACCTCGAGCGGCTCGGGACCGGACGCGAGCACAAGGCGCGCGCCACCTTCGCGGCAAATCTCTTCGCCGCCGGTGGAGTCGCCGTCGCCGAGGCCGACGACTTCGCGGCCTCCGGCGCGGCTGTCGCCTGCCTGTGCGGCAGCGACGATGCCTACGCGCGGGAGGGAGCCTCACGGGTCGCGACGCTCCGCGGGGCCGGCGCCAACCGAATCCTCATCGCCGGGAGGCGCGAGAGTCTCGACGATCCGAAGGCGGTCGACGACGAGATCTACCTCGGCTGTGACGCCTTGGCAATCCTCGGAGAGCTCTTTCAATGATGACGATCCCGTCGTTCGCAGAGCTCGACTACGACGGGGTCGAGCTCGCCCGGCCCGAGCAGCACGGAGACGCCGTGGCGACCCTGACTCCGGAAGGGATCGCCCGATTGCCGTTCTATAGCGCCGCCGATCTCGAGGGAGTCGGCCACCTCGACTCGATGCCGGGCTTCGCGCCGTACGTCCGCGGTCCGTACCCCACCATGTACGTCCGCCGGCCGTGGACCATCCGTCAGTACGCGGGCTTTTCGACGGCGGAGGAGTCGAACGCTTTCTACCGCCGCAACCTCGCGGCCGGCCAGAAGGGGTTGTCGATCGCGTTCGACCTGGCGACCCATCGTGGCTACGATTCCGATCACCCGCGGGTCAAGGGTGATGTCGGAATGGCGGGGGTGGCGATCGACTCGATCGCGGACATGCGGGTTCTCTTCGACGGCATCCCGCTCGACCGGATGAGCGTGTCGATGACCATGAACGGCGCGGTGCTGCCGGTGATGGCTCTCTACATCGTCGCCGCCGAAGAACAGGGAGTGCAGCCCAACGAGCTCGCCGGCACGATTCAGAACGACGTGCTCAAGGAGTTCATGGTCCGCAACACCTACATCTACCCGCCGGCGCCGTCGATGAGGATCGTCTCGGACATCTTCGCCTACACCTCCGAGCGGATGCCGAGATTCAATTCGATCTCGGTCTCCGGCTACCACATGCAGGAAGCGGGGGCGACGCCCGACCTCGAGCTCGGCTACACCCTCGCCGACGGCGTCGAGTACGTCCGCGCCGGGATCGCCGCCGGCCTCGACGTGGACGTCTTCGCTCCTCGGATCTCGTTCTTCTTCTGCGCCGGCATGAACTTCTTCGCCGAGATCGCCAAGCTGCGCGCCGCCCGTCTGTTGTGGACCGAGCTGATGGCCGAGTTCGAGCCCACGAATCCGAAGAGCAGCATGCTCCGCACCCACTGTCAGACCTCCGGCTGGTCGCTGACCGCGCAGGACGTCTACAACAACGTCGTGCGCACCGCGATCGAGGCGATGGCGGCGACCCAGGGAGGCACCCAGTCGCTGCACACCAACGCCTTCGACGAAGCCCTGGCGCTGCCGACGGATTTCTCGGCCCGCATCGCGCGCAACACCCAGATTCAGCTGCAGCAGGAGTCCGGCAGCTGCCGCGTCGTCGACCCCTGGGGTGGCAGCTACTACGTCGAGCGCCTCACCCATGACATGGCGGCCCGCGCCCGCGAGCACCTCGCCGAGATCGAGGAGCTGGGCGGAATGGTCAAGGCGATCGAGCAGGGGCTGCCGAAGCTCCGCATCGAGGAGTCCGCGACCCGCGCCCAGGCCCGCATCGACGCCCGCGAGCAGAGCATCGTCGGGGTCAACAAGTACCGCACCGACGGCGCTGCCGAGGTCGAAGTCCGGGTGGTCGACAACCAGGGGGTGCGCCGGGCCCAGATCGCCAGGCTCGACGAGCTGCGGGCAGGGCGCAATGCGCGCGGCGTGGAGACGGTGCTCGCTGCGCTCACCGAGGCCGCCGGCAGCGATGAAGGCAACCTGCTGGAGCTCGCGGTCGACGCGGCGCGGGCCAAGGCCACCGTCGGCGAGATCTCTCTCGCGCTCGAGCGGGCTTGGGGCCGCCACCAGGCCGTGGTGCGCTCGATCTCCGGCGTGTACAGTGGCGCCATGGGCGAATCGAGCGACGCCATCAGGGCGGTGCGCGCGCGCGTCGAGGCGTTCCGTCGAGCCGAAGGCCGGCGCCCGCGCATCCTCGTCGCCAAGATGGGCCAGGACGGCCACGATCGCGGCCAGAAGGTGATCGCCACCGGCTTTGCCGATCTCGGATTCGACGTCGACATCGGGTCGCTGTTCCAGACCCCGGCCGAGACCGCCAGGCAGGCCGCCGAGAACGACGTCCACATCATCGGAGTCAGCTCGCTGGCGGCCGGTCACCTGACCCTGGTGCCGGATCTCCGCCAAGAGCTCT
>CALZKB010000029.1 GCA_945787575.1 Thermoanaerobaculia bacterium
ACATCTGCGTCTACAAGTGCCGCTTCTGCGCCTTCTATCGCGAGCCGGGGGACGCCGAGGGCTATCTCGTTTCGCACGAGGAGATCGGTCGCAAGATCGAGGAGACTCTGGCGCTCAACGGCACCGGCATCCTGATGCAGGGAGGCGTGCACCCCGACCTGCGGCTCTCCTACTACCAGGAGCTGCTTCACTACATCCGCGACAACTACCCGGAGATTCACGTTCACGCCTTCTCGCCGCCGGAGATCAAGTTCGTCGCCAAGCTCGAGCGCATGAGCTTCTACGATCTGATCGCCACCCTCAAGGAGGCGGGGCTGATGTCGATTCCGGGAGGGGGGGCGGAGATTCTGCGCGACGACGTGCGCAAAGAAGTCCTCGCCTACGGCAAGACCTCCTCCGACGAGTGGATCGACATCATGCGCCAGACTCATCGCAACGGCCTGCGCTCGTCGTCGACGATGATGTACGGCATGGGAGAGCCGATCGACGCGCGGGTCGAGCACCTGCAGCGGATTCGCGATCTGCAGGACGAGACGGGCGGATTCACCGCGTTCATCTCCTGGACCTTCCAGCGGGAGCACACGGAGATGGGGGAGGTGCCGGAGGTCTACCCCCACGAGTACCTGAGGACCCTGGCGGTGTCGCGACTGTTCATCGACAACATCCGGCACTTTCAGACCAGCTGGGTGACTCAGGGCAAGAAGATCGGGCAGCTGGCGCTCGCCTTCGGCGCCGACGACATGGGCTCGACCATGATCGAGGAGAACGTCGTATCGGCAGCCGGCACCTCGTATCGGATGAGCCAGGACGAGATGGAGCATCTCATCGCGTCGGCCGGCTACGAGCCGAGGCAGCGGACCAATCTCTACGAGCGTTTCGTGACTCGCGAGGACACGGCGCGCCAGGCGGCCAGATATCTACGATCGTTGACCGCCGAGAATCGCGACTTGGCGAGCTCGCCGCTCTCAGTCGTCCCCTAAGCTCGCCTTGCCGCCGGCGCGCGGCCGTCTGCCGCGTCAGCTCTCCTCGTCGATTGACTCACATCGACCGCGTCGAGGTACTTGGCATCTGACCATAGCCTCCGGCCGGCAACGGACATAATCTCGGTGTCATGACCTTCCGAGTTCTCCTCAATCCGACGGCCGGTCGCGGTGCGGCGGCGCGGGCTCGCGAGGTGATCGAGCCGCGGGTCGGGCGCCAGCAGGTCGTCGTCACCAGCGGCGTCGACCACCTTCGGCACGAGGCGTGGCGGGCAGCCGACGAGGGGCTCGAACGGGTCGTCGTCGCCGGCGGCGACGGGAGCGCGCACCATGCGATCCAGGAGCTGGCCGGTCGGCGCACGGCGCTGGCCGTCCTGCCGCTGGGCAGCGGCAACGACATGGCGGTGACCTTCGGTATGCCTCGCGACCTGCGCGCGGCCCTGGAAGTGGCGATCACGGCCCCTTCACGGCCGACCGACCTGGGCGTGATCGGCGGGCATCACTTTGCGCTGTACTGCGGATTCGGCTTCGACGGTGCGGTCTCGAAGACCTACAACGAGAAAGTGCGCTGGATCCGCGGGACCCCCGGCTACGTCTGGTCAGCGCTGCGGGCGATGGTGAGCTTCGAGCCGCCGACGCTCGTCCTCGAGCACGAGGGCGGCCGCATCGAGCGCCGGGTGATGCTCGCGCTGGCCGCCAACTCGCCGCGCTGCGGAGGAGGGATGCTCGTCGCGCCGATGGCGAGACTCGACAGCGGACAGCTCGAGCTCGTCGTTCTCGACGCTGTGCCTCGCCGATCGTTGCTGTTTCTGCTCGGCAAGGTCTTCCGCGGAACCCATCTCGGACACCCGAAAGTGCACCACCAGACGATCCGGCGGCTCACCGTGGCCGCGGACCGCGTCCTGTGGGTCTACGGTGACGGCGAGCCGTTGATGGAGGTCGGCGAAAAAGCGGTCGAGGTGTCCGTCGAGCCCAGCGCGCTGCACGTCGTGCGCGGGCCGGGCTAGACCTCGAACGACACCCCTTGCGCCAACGGCAGCTCGGTGCCGTAGTTGATGGTGCAGGTCTGGCGCCGCATGTAGGCCTTCCAAGAGTCCGACCCCGCCTCGCGGCCGCCGCCCGTCTCCTTCTCGCCGCCGAAGGCGCCTCCGATCTCCGCGCCGGAGGTGCCGATGTTGACGTTGGCGATGCCGCAGTCGCTGCCGGCGGCGGTCAGAAAGCGCTCCGCCGAGCGCATGTTCAAGGTGAAGATCGCCGACGAAAGACCTTGGGGCACGGCGTTGTGCTGCGCGCTCGCCTCTTCGAGAGTATCGAATTCGAAGAGATAGAGGATCGGCGCGAATGTCTCGTCGCAGGTGATCGGCATCTGGACGGTGGCTTCGACGAGGGTCGGCTCGACGAAGAACCCTGAGCGGTCGACGCGCTCCCCACCGATGAGCACCTTGCCCCCTTGCTCGCGGGCGGTGTCGAGCGCCTTCATCATGTCGTCGACGGCAACGGTGTCGACCAGCGGTCCCATGAGAGTGTCGGCGGCGAGCGGGTCGCCGATGGTGATCGAGCGGTAGGCGTCGACGAGCTTCGACTTCATGGCCTCGGCGATCCCTCTCTGCAGGAACAGACGCCGGGTCGTCGTGCACCGCTGGCCGGCGGTGCCAACGGCGGCGAAGAGCACCGCCCGGAGCGCGAGATCGAGGTCGGCGTCGTCCATCACGATGATGCCGTTGTTGCCGCCGAGCTCGAGCAGGGTGCGGCCGAGCCGGTCGGCGACGACCTGGCCGACCGCCCTGCCCATCCGCACCGAGCCGGTGGCGGAGACGAGACGCATCCGGGGGTCGGCAGCCATCGGCTTCCCGACTTGGTTGCGGTCGCCGATCGCGAGGCCGAAGATGGGGGGAGCGCCGTTGGCTTCGAGGACGTCGGCGGCGATCTTGGTCACCGCCAGGGCGCAGAGCGGCGTCTTCTCGGAAGGCTTCCAGATCATCGAGTCGCCACAGATCGCGGCGACTGCAGCGTTCCATGCCCAGACCGCGACCGGGAAGTTGAAGGCGGTGATGATCCCCACCGGACCGAGCGGGTGCCACTGCTCGTACATCCGGTGCTGGGGTCGCTCCGAGTGCATCGAAAGCCCGTAGAGCTGGCGCGACATGCCGACCGCGAGGTCACACATGTCGATCATCTCTTGAACCTCGCCCAGACCCTCACTGAGAACCTTGCCCATCTCGAGGCTGACGAGGCGACCAAGCTCTTCCTTTTGCCGACGCAGCGCCTCGGCGAGCTGGCGCACGATCTCGCCGCGGGCCGGCGCGGTCCACTCTCGCCATACCTCGAAAGCCGCCTCGGCGGCGATCGCGCAACGCTCGTACTCCGCGGACTGAGCGGAGCGAACGCGGGCCAACTCCTTACCGGTCGCCGGGTTCACGGAGGCGATGGCCGGCCCTTTGGTCGCCAGCCAGCTGCCGTTCCAGGCTCCGGGATTGTCCGCCCCGATACCGAGGGATTCGAGAATCCTTCGAGCTTCCGATGGTGCAGTGACGTCGGTCATGGTGATTCTCCTCATGCTTCCCTAGCTGTCCGAGCCTTCCGCAGAGCCTGTGGAAATACCTGTTGAAAAGTAGCCGGCGGACGGTCTTCGATGCACCGCTGGCGGTGTTCGATACGGATTGCACAGGGTTTTGTGCAATCCGTTTAAGTTCTTTATCTACAGTTAGTTACAGCCTATTCAAAAAAATGTATCGCTCGGCTCGATCGGTCTAAGTCCTGAGTTTTCCTCGATTTAGGAAAGGAGCCGGGAGGCCGCACGGGATCGGCGTGGGTATCCGATCGTCACCCGGTGGTAGCGGCCAGCGCCCTGTCGAGCTTCGCGAGCCCGTCGGCGGCCTCTTCCGCGGTCAGAGTCAAAGCCGGGCGGAAGCGAATCGAGCGCTCTCCACTGGGGAGTCCGAGCACCCCGGCCTCGAGCATCGCGTTGAGCAGCTGCCTTCGGATCCTGCGCGTGGGCAGGTCGAAAGCGGCAAACATTCCGCGGCCGCGAGCGTTGGCGACGAGCCCCGGGAACCTGCCCTCGAGGTCGCGCAGACCGTCGAGCAGTATCTTGCCGACGCGGCGCGCGTTGGCGAGGAGATCCTCAGTCTCGATGATCTCGACATAGCGTCGGCAGCGCACCATGTCGGCGAGACTACCGCCCCAGGTCGAGTTGATGCGGCTCGAGACCTCGAAGACCGAGTCCACCTCGTCGAGGCGCGGGCCGGCGCAGATGCCGCAGACCTGCGTCTTCTTGCCGAAGGCGAAGATGTCCGGTTGGACGTCGAAGTGCTCGAAGCACCACCAAGCACCGGTCGTGGCGAAACCGGTCTGAATCTCGTCGAAGATGAGCAGAAACTCCGATTCGTCGGCGAGCGAACGCAGCCGTCTCAGAAACTCGGGGCGGAAGTGATTGTCGCCGCCCTCGCCTTGAATCGGCTCGATGATGAGCGCGGCGATGTCGTCGGGGTTGTCGACGAGCGCCTGTCGGATCGCGGCGACGCTCGCCGCCTCGACGCGTTCCACCTCGGCGAGGACGGCGTCGTCGATCGGGAAGCGCAGGGCCGGTGTCGGAACTCGCGGCCACGAGAACTGTGGAAAGTACTGCGTCTTCACCGGGTCGGTGTTGGTGAGTGACAGGGTGTAGCCGCTGCGGCCGTGGAACGCCCTCTCGAAATGGACGATCTGATGCCCCTTCTCGCCTTTTCCGGCGGCGAGGTTCTTGCGCACCTTCCAGTCGATCGCCGCCTTCAGCGCGTTCTCGACCGCCGCCGCTCCGCCTTCGATGAAGAACATCTTGGAGGCGAGCGATTCGGGGACGGTGCGGGCGAACGCTTCGACGAATCGCGCCATCTCAACGGTGTAGAGATCCGAGTTCGATAGCTTGTTGATGGCGGCGGGCATCAGGCTGTCGAGGAAGTCGGGATCCTGGAGTCCCGGGTGGTTGTAGCCGACGGTGCAAGTGGCGAAGCAACCGAAGAGGTCGAGCAGCCGCCGTTCGCCGACGCTGTCCCACAGATAGGAGCCGCGGCTGCGTTCGAGATCCACCACGAAGGGGAGGCCGTCGGCGAGGATGTGCTGCCCGAGGGTTCGTCGGACTTGAGCAAGAGCCAGGGAGGCGGAGTGCGACACCGTCGGGATCATGGGTATGCTTTTGGGGATTGCGGAAGCGGTCGTCTGCCGCCTCCCGGGAGAGGCAGCGTAGCACCGGCCGAAAAGGGCGGTCAACGGTCGAACGGGGTGACTTCGGCCGGGTTGAACCGGCGTCGTCGGCGGACCAGCTCGCCGGCGACCGCCGTGCGGTTGCGACCGGTCTCCTTCGCCACGTACATGGCCGCGTCAGCCAAACGAAGCAGCGAGCTCTTGCAGCGCTCGGAGCTCAGATCGGGCGTCGTATGACGGTGGAGCGAAGCGACACCGATCGAGCAGGTGATTCCGCTCAATTCGAGCACGTCGGGTTGAATGTCGGTCGGGACCGTGCAGTAGATTCCCCCCGCGATCTCGTCGCGGAGCTGCTCGGCGAGGTCGATCGCCTCTTCGAGCGCCTTGCCGGGCGCGGCGAGCACGAACTCGTCGCCGCCGTAGCGTGCGGCGATCACTCCCGTCTTCTCCGATCGATCTCGAAGCAGCGTGCCGATCTCGCGCAGGACCTGGCTGCCCGCGAGGTGTCCGTGGGAGTCGTTGACGTGCTTGAAGTAGTCGAGATCGAGAAAGAGGAGCGAGAGATCGCTCCCGCTCTCCCGGCACTCATCGACGACCCGAGAGACCAGGAGATGAAGCGAGCGGTCGTTGAGGAGGCCGGTGAGGTTGTCGCGCTGCGCGATCTCCTGGGCGAGGCGGCCCTCGAGGACGTTGCGGATGGCGATCGAGATGTAGTCGGCGAAGATCTCGAGCAGGTTGACGTCGTCCTGCGAGAATCCGTCCTCGTGGCTGCGATCGATCAACTCGAGGACGCCACACACCTCGTCGCCGATCCGGATTGGAATGGCGACCAGCGAACGCACTCCCTCCGTGCCACTGGGGCTGCTGCCGCCGCCTGCGATCCAGTCCGACTTGCCGCTGCGGTAGACGCCCGTCGCCACGGCATCCGGATGGTCGACGGTAGTCCCCAGGATCTCGTCGGCTCTGTCGCCGAACGCGGCGATGAAGGCGAGGGCAGGGGGACCGGACGTCCCGGAGTCGTTCGGTCGATCGAGCAAGATCGAGCCGCCCTCGGAGGGGACGAACTCGTTGGCCTTGCGCAGGACCTCGACGAGGTTGTCGGCGAGATTCAGCGTACCCGGGTCGCTCAAGTTGAGCTGCCGTCGGTGCACAAACCGCTCGAGCTCCTGAGGTTCGATGCATCGGAATCCGGGCATGGCGACCCTATTGTAGAGATCGGCTGAGCTTTTGCGAGCGGAGAATCAACTCTCGGGTCAGGGACTCCGTGTCGGCGAGCTGGGGGGCGTAGCGCAGATAGTGAAGATCGTCGGCGAGCGCTACCAGCTGTTCCGCGGCTTCGGCCGGAACCTCCGTGCCCATTAGCTGCTTGGACCACTGGGTGCTGGCGGTTCCGGGGGGGATCGCCCAACGGGTCTCCAGGTAGCGGCGCCAACCCTCTTCGATGCGGGCGGCCGCCTGCCGGCCGCTGGTCTCCGCCGCCGCCGCATCGAGGGCCGCGTCGAGAACGCGGGCGCCGGATCGCCGGTCGTTTCTCGGCCTCCGGCGCACGAGTATCGCGGACAGGGTTGCCAGCAGCAGCGTGACGAGGAGCCATGGAAGAAGCTGGATCCAGTTTGCGGCCGCGAGGGTGGGGAGAGCGGCTGCCGACCCCACTCCCGGCTTTGCGGGTTCCCCTGGGTCTTCGGCGGCGACCCCGGGCTCGGCCGTCTGGGCGACCTCGACGGCTGGTGCGTCGCCAGGCACCACGTCGAGAACCGCGGGAGCGGCCCGGGCAATTTCGTACCGGCCCGAGCGCGGTTCGAAATAGGGCACCTCGATCGCCGGCAAGTCGAAGCTGCGAGCGGCCTCGGGCACGAGCACGAAGCTCCACGTGCGGCGGCCCCGAACCTGGTTGCCGACGACCCGCTCATCGCTGTCCTGCTGGGGCGGGAAAGTCCGCAGGCCGTCGAGCTCCGGCAATCTGGGCGCCGGCAGGCCTTGGAGGTGCCCGGCTCCCGAGAGAGTGACCGAGAAGGTCGCCGCTTCGCCGACCGCCACGTCCTCGGGTTCGAGCTCGGTGGCGATCTGTAGCTCTCCTACCGCGCCGGAGTAGTCGGCCGGCGCTCCCGGGGGCAGCGGGCGAGCCACGAGGGTCAGCGGGTTGCTGTCACGGCGGATCTGTTCGACGTCCGAGAACATCGAACCGAAGGTACGGTCGGGTATTCGAACCGAAAGCTGGACCTTGGCCGCCTCCAGCTCGAGCTCTCCGGGTCTCAGCGGGAAGACGGCGCGTCGCAGCACCGGAACCCTCCCGAAGCGTTGGCCGTCGACGTCGACCATCTCGACTTCGGGCGATTCCGAGAGGTCGAGCTCCCGCACCCAGAAACCGCTGAACTCGGGGAGTCGCTCGGGATTGATCGAGGCGATGTGAGCCTGGGTGTAGAGGTAGAGCGTGTAGAGCGCCTGTTGGCCGACCCAGGGATCGCGGGGAGCGATCTCGGCACGCAGGAAGACCTCGGGGCGCACCGTCGCCCCGCGGCGGAGCCGTCCGATGTGTGGGGGAAAGAAGTCTTCGAAAGGGTCCGCGATGCGCCCCCGTTGAGGTGGCGCGCGGCCGACGGCGCCCTCCTGCACCTGGATCTCGACGTCGGCGGGCTCGTAGACGGTGTCCCCGATCCGCACCTTGATGGAGTGGACCCGCGCGGTCCCCACGCCCATCGGACGAACGACCCAGCTCAGGCTTTCGCTGCGCGAAGCGACGCCGTTGACGAAGCTGAAGCTCTGCGACTGGCTCGGTCCGGCCTCGATCTCGAGGTTGTCGAGCTCGAACTCGGGCTCGAAGCGCCGGCTACCGATGCCGCTTCCGACGACCTCGATCGCGAAGCGTGACATCTGGTCGACTCCGATCAACTCGGGCGCCATGCGGGCCGTGACCTCGAGCTCCTGCTCGGCCGATGCGGCGAGCGCGCCGGCAACGGTCAGCAGGCTGCAGAAGAGGCCGCTTTGGATCGACCGACGGCGGAAGCGTCTCGCGATTCTCACCAGTCGCGGTCTCCGCTGCGGCGCGTCTTGAGACGCTCGGCTGCCTGCTCCCGCCGCTGTTCGCGCTCGAGATTCTCGACCGCCTCGAGGATGGCGGCGGCCTGCTCGGCACTCATGTCTTCCTGTTCGTCGAAGTTCGGTAGAGGACGCTCACGCTCCGAGTCCTGGGGCTGCTCGCGACCCTCCTCGCCCTGCTGTTGGGGATCCTGCTCTCCCTCTTGCTGCCGAGGATCTTCTTGGGGGTCCTCTCTCCCGCCGGCGGGCGACTGCTCCTGCTCGCCCTGGTTCTCGCCGTCCGGGGTCTCCTGATCTTCCCCTTGGCCCGAGTTCTGCTGTTCCAGGAGGCGCAGCGCGAGCTCGAGATTGTGCTTGGCGTCCGGCTGGTCTGGGTCGATCCTGAGAGACGTCTTGTAGGCCTCGACGGCGGCGGCTGGGTCATCTGCCGCCAGCTGCGCGTTGCCCATGTTGTAGAGCGTCCGCGGCTGGAGCTCCGGCGGGGCGAGGGTGGCGGCCTGCTGCAGCTCTTCGATCGCATCGGGGCGTTCGGCCAACAGACGGCCGGTGCCGGCGTTGAATCGCGCGACCGGGTCGTCGGGTGCGAGCCGCGCCGCGGCGTCGAACGCCTCGGCCGCCGTTTCGGCGACTTCGGCCTCGAGGCCGCGCTCGGTGCGCTCGCGCGGATTGAACAGCCACGATTCGATTTTGGCCGGGAGCTCGCGCCAGGAGCCGAGACTCGCTCCGACGAGCAGCAAGCCGCTGGCTACGAGGCCCCTCACGACTTCTCTCCGAGCATCGGATCGGCAGGGGAGGGGGCGAGTGGCGCCATCACCAGGTGGAGGAACAGGGCGACGAGGGCTGCGGCGAGGGGCCACTGAAAACGCTGTGCGAGGGTGCTCAGCACCTGGCCGTCGATCGAGCGTCTCTCCATGCGGTCGATGGCGTCGAGGACCGGGTCGAGGTCGATTGCGAGATTCGACGCCCGCAAGTAGAGACCGTCGGTCTCGGCGGCGAGCCGCTCGAGCAGTGCCTCGTTGAGCTTGCTGACGACCACTTTCCCGTCCTTGTCCTGTTTGTAGGCGTCCGAGCCGGGGATTCGGATGGGAGAGCCTTGCGGGGAGCCGACGCCGATCGCGTAGACCACGACCCCCGCCTCCTCGAGCATTCTGAAGATCGAGTCCTGAGCCGAGCTGTGGTCTTCACCGTCCGACAGCAAGATGATCGCCCGATGCTCCCGACTGTCTTCGGGGAAGAGCTCCACGGCCTGTTCGACGGCGTTGCGCAGAACCGTGCCCGGAGTCGGAAGGCTCGCCGGAAGCACCGTGTCGAGCAGGAGGTCGATGACCGCACCGTCGATCGTGAGCGGTGCGAGAACGACTCCCTCGCCCTCGGCCTGAACGAGCGCGACGCGATGTCCCGGGAGCCGATGGGCGAGCTCTCGAACTAGGTTCTGAGCAACCGTCATCCGATTGGGCTTGACGTCGTCGGCCGCCATCGAGAGCGACGAATCGAGGACGAAGACGATGTCGACCCCTTCGCGCTCGACCGTCTCGGCGACCGTCCCCCAGCGCGGCTCGGTCAACGCCGCGGCCACCGCGGCGACCGCCAGGGTCAAGGCGGCGACGGAGAGCACGAGCTGCCGCCGACTGTAGGCGAGCCTCAACCGCGGCCACAGACTGCGGTTGGCCCAGACGGTGAGCGCCGCGAGACGTCGCCGCCACAGCCAGGAGGCCACGACGCCGGCGACCGGTGCCGCCAGCAGTAACCAGATCCATTCGCCGCGGCCGAGGGTCATGGTTCCACAGTCCAGTCGACACAGCCCATCAGCAGCGGCAGCAGCAGGAGCGCCAGCGCCGCCCAAGCGAGCGGCTGAAAGGTCTCCTCGTAGCGAACGAAGGTCTTGGTCGCGATCGGCGTGCGCTCGAGCTCGTCGATCTCTTCGAAGATCCGTCGCAAGGCGGACTCGTCGGTCGCCTTGAAGAAGCGCCCTCCGGTGCGGTCGGCGATCTGGCGAAGCAGCTCCTCGTCGACCTCGACGTTCATCAGCACTCGCTGAATCTCGCGCCGGCCGGTGCGCGGATTCTGCATCGGTAGCGGGACCGGCACCCGTCCCGCGGTTCCGACGCCGACGGTGTAGACCTTCACCCCGAGCCCTTCGGCGATGGCGGAGGCCGAAGCCGGATCGACGGCGCCGGCGTTGTTGACGCCGTCCGTCACCAGCACGATGACCTTGGACTTCGCTTGGCTGTCCTTGAGCCTCGCCGTGGCGTTGGCGAGGGCGAGGCCGATGGCGGTACCGTCCGGCAGGGTGTTGAGCTCGACCGCGTCGACGAGAAAGTGCAGCATCTGCCGATCGGTGGTGAGCGGTGATCGGGTCATGGCGGCGCCCGAGAAGACGGTCAAGCCCAGCCGATCGACGCGGCGCTGGTCGATGAAGTCGTTGACCACGCGTTTCGCGACCTCGAGACGATTCTTGGGCTGGAAGTCCTCGGCCCCCATGCTCCCCGAGATGTCGAGCGCGATCTGGATGTCGATCCCCTCGGTGAGGTTCTCTTCCCAACTGTAGCCGAGCTGCGGACGGGCGAGGGCAACGATCACGAGGGTGAACGCGAGGCAGCGCGACGCGAACGGGAGGTGAAGGCGCCAGACCCCCCCGGCGCGGTCGGGGACGCGACTGATGGCGAGCGCCGCGCTACCGCGCCGCGCGCGCCAGGCGACGAGGAGCGGCACGCCGACCAGCGCCCACAGCCAGAGTGGGTCGTGAAAGCGCGGCAGGTCCATCAGGCGGCGACCTCCGGGTTCTCGTCCTCCGCGGGCGCGGGGTGGAGCCACTCCTCGACCTCGTGCGCCAGCCGCTCGATCTCGTCGAGTCGGGCGGCCGCTCGAGCCGCATCGATCGAGGCGCGCGCGAACTTGACCTGGTCCGCCTCTCGCAGAAGCCCGACGGTGGGGCGGAGGAGCTCGGTGGGCACCTCTTGGCCGCGCAGCTCGCGCTGGATCTCGGTAGTCGTGCCCTCGGCGGCCGGGAAGCCGATGGCACGGCCGAGGTAGCGGCGGAACTCGAGGCTGAGACCGGTGACGATGCGCTCGCCGTCGGTTTCGCCGCGAAGTTCGCCGAGCGCCCGCTCCAGCGCTTCGATCGGCGTGAGGCTCAGGGTGGCGAGGGTGCGCGCGACCTGGCTGGCGGCACGAAAGACGAGAAAGCCGAGCACTGCGCAAGCGAGTCCGAGGACGCCGGTCGTCCACCAGAACCGCTCTCCGATCGGCAGTTCTCTCGGCGGAGCCGGCGGCTGGGGCTTGGGCTCTTCCTCGCCCTCGGGGAGCACCGACTGCACGTCGATGACGAAAGGGTCTTCGGCGACGACCGTCGCCGTCGCGTCGACGGTCGGAACCTCGACTGCGGGTTTCGGGAGAGTGGCGAGCCCGGTTTCGAAGATCGCGACAGTCACCGCCTGGCGCCAGACGCCGTCCGCGATCTGTTCGGGGTCGCCGACGCCGAGGATCTCGGCGTCTCCCCAATTCTCCTCCCAGACCGGGAATCGGGGCCGACCCGCGAGCGGTTTCGACACCGTCAAGTTGAGGGTTGCGACCAGCCGGTCGCCGACGGTCGCCGTGGTCGGCGTGACTTCGACCTCGAGCACCCCCGCCGGCTCGGCAGCCGCTTCGGCGGTCGGTTCTCGAGCCTCCTGGGCGCCGATCGGCGCGAGGCCGAGCAGCGCCAGAGCGCCGACCGCCGCCAGCCGCATCATCGCGCGAGCCTCCGCCGCCGCCGGTCGAAGAAGGCGACGAGCGGTGCGAGGTAAGGGCGGTCGGTGCGCAGATCGAGATGGTCGATGCCGAGCCGCCGGGTCCACTGCTCGAGCTCTCGAGTCTCGGCGTCGCGGCGCTCGGCCCACGCATCCGCCCAGCGCTTCCCCGAGAGCACGGCCAGGCGACCGGTCTCTTCGTCGCGCACCGGCAGCGGTCCGACGACCGGCAGCCGCCGATCGCGCGGGTCGACGACCCGGACGGTGACTAGGTCGTGACGGGCGGCCGCCGACTTCAGAGCTTCGCTGAACGGGGTCTCCATAAAGTCCGAGATCAAGAACAGCACCGAGCGCTGCTTGAGGTTACGCAGCACCGAGGGCAGCGCTGCGTCGAGGTCGGTCAAGCCGTCGCCCTGCCGCGCGAGGATCTCGCGAACTACCCTCAGCACGTGAGTTCGGCTGCGGCGTGGCTCGAGGAAGAGCTCCAGCCGATCGGTGACGAGGGCGGCGCCCACGCGATCCTGATTGCGCTGCGCAGCGAAGCTCAACAGGGCCGCGATCTCGGCGCACTGCTCGCGCTTGAGGATCGAGCGCGAGCCGAAGTTCTGGCTGCCGGACACGTCGACGACCACGAACACCGTCAGGTCGCGGGATTCGACGTACTGCTTGACGTAGGGCGTCTCCATGCGCGCCGTAACGTTCCAGTCGATCGTCCGGACGTCGTCCCCTGGTTGGTAGGGCCGGACCTCGGCGAACTCGAGCCCTCGACCCTTGAAGACCGAGTGGTACTCGCCTGCCACGCCTTCGTCGACCAGCCTCCGGGTCGAGATCTCGATCCGGCGAACCTTGCGCATGAGGTCGGGAGGAAGCGCAGGCCTGGCGGCGTCCCGGGCGGTCATCGGCTCACGGCACTTCGATGCGATCGAGGATGCGTCCGACGAGGTCATCGCTCGACACCTCCTCGGCCTCTGCTTCGTACGTCGGCACCAGTCGGTGACGCAGCACGTCGACGGCGATCTCCTTGACGTCCTCCGGAATGACAAACCCGCGTCCCCGCAGCAGCGCGACCGCCTTGGCGGCACGTGCCAGGAACAGGGTCGCGCGCGGCGAGGCGCCGAAGGAGATCAGGTCTTCGAGATCGCCGCAGCCGGCGGCGCTCGGGTCGCGGGTCGCGGCCACGAGGTCGAGGATGTAGCCCTTCATCTTCTGGTCGAGGTAGATCGAATCGGAGAGGTTGCGCAGCTCGGCGAGTCTCAGGGGATCGATCACGGTCCGGACGTCGATCTCGCGCTCGACCATCATCCGGTCGAGGATCGCCTCTTCTTCGCTGCGCGTCGGGTAGCCGAGTTTCAGCTTGAGAGTGAAGCGATCGACCTGGGCCTCGGCCAGCGGGTAGGTGCCCTCCTGCTCGAGCGGATTCTGGGTGGCGAGCACCATGAAAGGATCGTCGAGCGCGTAGGTCGTGTCGCCGAGAGTGATCTGGCGCTCCTCCATCGCCTCGAGCAGCGCCGACTGCACCTTGGCCGGAGCACGATTGATCTCGTCGGCGAGCAGCAAGTTGGTGAAGAGCGGTCCTTTTCGTGGCAGGAACTCGCCCTGCTTCTGGTCGTAGATCAACGTTCCCAACAGGTCCGCGGGAAGAAGGTCCGGCGTAAACTGGACCCGCTGAAACCCTACGTGCAGGGTCCGGGCCAGGGTCTTGACGGCCAGGGTCTTGGCGAGTCCGGGGACTCCCTCGATGAGCAGGTGGCCGCGTACCAACAGGCCGACGAGCAGTCGGTCGACTAGGTAGTCCTGGCCGACGATCACCTTGCGGATCTCGTTTTCGATCTCGCGCAGGACGAGGCTGTCACGCTCGACGCGATCGGTCAGTTGTGCCGTGTCCGGTTCCATAGATCTTCGATCTCCTCCCGAGCGGCGGCAGGCCGCGCATACGATCAGGCAGAGACGCTGCAATCGAAATGCCAATCAAATTGGCCCTCCCGGCCGCGCGAGAGGCCCGTCCGTCGTTGGCTGCTCGCGCTTCTGCGAGCCGCTTCAGGCGCCGGCGCTGCCAAATTGGCGTGGCGTGGACGATCGAAGTCGATAGGGTCGGCGGATGAGTGGACCTTTGCTCAAGAAGAGCCTGGGACAGCACCACTTGAAGGATCCGTCCTCGTGCCGGCCGCTGGTGGAATTCTTGGCGCCGCACGGGCGCCGGGTAGTCGAGGTCGGTCCGGGTGGAGGAGTGCTGACCCGCGCGCTGCTCGATGCCGGCGCCCGGGTCCTCGCCTGGGAGCTCGACCGCGACTGGACCTTCGAGCTCGCTCGGCGGCTGGCCGAGCGCCACGGTCTGTCGGTGGTCCAGGGCGACGCTCTGAAGCTCCCCTGGGGACGCCTGCCCCGCGGTACGCAGGTCGCCGGCAACCTCCCCTACAACGTGGCGACGGCGATTCTCGATCGGATGCTCGATCACGGTGACCGCATCCCGCGTGCCGCCGTTCTCGTCCAACTCGAGGTCGCCCGCCGATTGGTCGCCGAGCCCGGCTCGAAGTCCTACGGAGCCCTGTCGGTTCTCGTTGCCGCTCGTTGTTCGGCCCGCCTCTTGGCGCGGGTTCGGCCGGGCAGCTTCCGGCCGCCGCCAAAGGTCGACAGCGCATTCGTCGGCTTCTCGCTCGACCCCAGCCCCGATCCGTCCGAGATCGTCGCGCTTCGGGAGCTGGTCTTCGCGGCTTTCGCCCATCGACGCAAGACCCTTCGCAACGCGCTGGCCGCTCGCTGGCCGGTCGAGCGAGTGGCGGCGGCTCTCGATGCGGCCGGTCTCGACCCCTCGGTGCGGGCCGAGGAGCTCGATCTGACGGCGTTCTACGAGCTTTTGTCCGAACTGCGAACGTTGTAGAGTTATGGACTGGGAAAACCCTGTATTGAAGGGGAGTTAGCTCTGACTGGATCGATCAAGAAGCCGGCGGAAAAGCGGCCACGGCTGTCGCCCGACAAAGCCCGCGAGCTCGTCGGATTAGCCTTGCTCCTCGCCGCGGTGCTGATCGCCTGTGCGCTGCTCTCCTATCGGCCGGACGATCCCAGCTTCCTCTTTCAGTCGACCGAGAGCGTGCCGGTGCGAAATCTGATCGGCCCGGTCGGGGCCGAGATCGCGGCGGCCGGCTTCGGATTCTTGGGGCTCACGGTTCTACTCCTCCCGGTGTTTCTGCTCTGGACGGCGTGGCGCTACGTTCGCTGGCGGCCGGAACACAGGGTCGTGGGCCGCGGATTGGGCTCTCTCGTCGTGCTGACGAGCCTGCCGGCGCTGCTGACCTTGATCTTGGTGACCGTCGACTGGCGCGGCGAGACGTTGCGGGCCGGCGGTCTGCTGGGCGACGTCCTCGGAGGCAGCGCACAGCGCTTCCTCGGATTCACCGGGGCGCTGTTCCTGCTCCTCGCCGGGGTGGTCATCGGCGCGGCGCTGGTCGTGCAGTCGACGCTCGGTGAGATCCTCGCGGCGTGGCGGGAGCGTCTGATCGAAGGGTGGGGCAGCCTGGTCGTCCGGCGGGCGCGCCAGCGCGAGCGAAAAGAAAAGGAGGAGATGCGCCGGCGGGTCGTCGATAAGCACCGCCAGCGAGCGGTCGAGGAGGCGGGTGGCTCGGAGTCGGCCACAGCGGGCTCGTCCAAGATCGAGCTGGACCTGCCCCTGCGGGTGCAAGAGAAGACCGGTGAAGGCAAGTTCGAGGTTCGCCGAGTGACCGAGACGATCGATCGAGATGCCCACGCGCCGCCGTCGCGCGAGGAGACCGCGAGAGTAGCGACCGCAGCGGCGCCCAGGCCCGAACAAAGAGCTCAGAGCCGGATCGATTTTCCCAAGAACGGCAAGGCCGCCAAGCGAGCCCTGCCGCCGATCGATCTGCTGCGCTTGGAGGCGGTCGAACCAGCGATCCACGAAGACGAGCTAGTCCAGCTCGGTGAATCGATTCGCCGGCGCTGCCTCGAGTTCGGAGTCGAAGGATCGATCGACGGCATCAGCCCGGGGCCGGTGATCACCGTCTACGAGTTCCAGCCCGCGCCCGGCGTGAAGGTCAGTCAGATCGTCAACCTCCAGGACGATCTGGCGCTCGCACTGAAGGCGGAGTCGGTGCGCATCGAGCGGCTGCCGGGGCGCTCGACGCTGGGGATCGAGGTACCCAACGAAGAGCGATCGATCATTCACCTCGGCTGGCTGCTGGACGACCCACGATTCCACAAGGCGCCCTCGCCGCTGACCATGGCGCTGGGGACGACGATTCACGGCGAGCCCTTCTACACCGACTTGGCGACGGCGCCTCATCTCCTCGTGGCCGGCGCCACCGGCGCCGGCAAGAGCGTCGGCCTCCAGAGCATGATCACCTCGATCCTGTACAAGGCGCGTCGCGAAGAGGTGCAGTTCATCTTCATCGATCCCAAGCGAATCGAGCTGGGCGCCTACAAGGACATCCCCCACCTCAAGGCCGAGGTGGTGGTGGAGCCCAAGAAGGCCTCCAACGCGCTGCGCTGGGCGGTCGCGGAGATGGAGCGGAGATACCGCTTGCTGGCCGAGGTGCACGTGCGCTCGATCGAGTTCTACAACCGGGCGATCGCCGACCCGCGGGTCCAGAAGCGCTTGGCACTCAACGACGAGGAGAGCGAGTTCTCGACCGGCGATCTGCAGCCGCTGCCCTACTACGTCGTGATCATCGACGAGCTGGCGGACCTCATGATGGTGGCGGCGGCCGATGTCGAGTCCTCGATCGCACGCCTCGCGCAGATGGCTCGAGCGGTCGGGATCCACCTGATCATCGCGACGCAACGGCCGTCGGTCGATGTTCTCACCGGCACCATCAAGGCGAACTTCCCGTGCCGGATCTCCTACGCGACGGCGACCCGCCACGATTCGCGGACGATCCTCGACGCCGTTGGGGCCGAGCGACTGCTCGGCATGGGAGACCTGCTCTTCATGCCGCCCGGCACCTCGCGGCCCATCCGCCTCCACGGCGGTTACGTCAGCGAGCAGGAGACCGCAGCTCTCGTGCGCTGGCTCAAGAAGCAGGGACCACCGCAGCTCGATCCCGCCGTCGTCAAGGCGCCGAAAGACGCTCGTAGCGCGAGCGCGGTCGGAGACGGAGACGACGAGATGTTCGAAGAGGCGGCGCGGTTGGTGATCGCCGAGCGCAAGGCTTCGGCGAGCTTCCTCCAACGGCGGCTGCGAGTCGGTTTTTCGAGGGCGGCTCGACTGATCGATCTCATGGAGCAGGACGGACTGCTCGGGCCGCCCCAGGGCTCGAAGCCGCGTGAAGTGCTCGTCGGCCCGGATTACTTCGAAGAGGTCGATCGCGCCAAGGAGGGCATCTGAGCGGACCGGGGGCACCCTTCCGGGCGATCGAGACGGCCATCTTCTTCGGCACCCCCGCCTTCGCCGTGCCGAGCCTTCAAACGCTGTGCAGCGTCGGTCGCCGCCCGCGGCTGGTCGTCAGTCAGCCGGCGCGTCCGGTGGGCCGGGAGCAGGAGCTTCAGGACCCGCCGGTCGCGGCTTGGGCGAAGGCCGCGGGCCTCGAGGTCGTGCAGCCCGAGAAGGTCAACACCCGACGATTTCGCGAGTCGATCGCCGAGTTCGAGCCCGACCTGGGCGTGGTGGTCGCCTACGGCGCCATCCTCAGCCCTCGGCTGCTCGAGGTGCCGAGATTGGGCTTTGTCAATGTTCACGCTTCGCTGCTGCCCAAGTATCGAGGAGCGGCTCCGATTCAAGCGGCGATCGCCAACGGTGACACGGTGACGGGAGTGACGATAATGCAGGTCGAGCCGAGCCTCGACTCCGGTCCGATTCTGCTCTCCAAAGAGCTCGCCATCGAGCGCAACGAGACGACCGAACAGCTGGCGCCGCGGCTCGCGGAGCTTGGAGCCGAGCTGCTCGTGGAGACGCTCGATCGTCTCGAGTTCGACCTGCTCGAACCGATCGCTCAAGACGAGGCGCTGGCGACCTACGCCCCGAAGCTCACCAAGGCGGACGGCGAGGCGCAGTGGAGTCTGCCCGCGACCGAGCTCTTCAATCGGCTCCGGGCCTACACGCCCTGGCCGGGGTTGACCGTCATATGGGGCGAGGAGCGAGTCAAGCTCCTCGAGATCCTTCCGATCCTCGATCCCGGTGACGAAGAGCCGGGGACGATCCTCGGCACCGAAGGGGTGGCGGTCATGGTGCGCTGCGGCGGCGGCACCGCGGTGGCGGTGCGTGGGGTCCAGCGCCCCGGGCGCACGCCGGTGACCGGAGTCGAGTTCGCCCGAGCGGTCGCGTCGGAATAGGCGTGAGCACGGGCAGATCCGCCGTTGAAGGGGGTACGGGGTGAGAAGTGCAGGCTAAGGGTCGCCGAGTCGCACGACCCGCACGTCGTCCCCCGAACCGGTCAGCGCCAGCCGACTCGCTTTGAGCGCCAGCGCATCCTCGCCGAAGAGCTTCCGTCGCCAACCGGTCAACGGACGCAGATCCTCGTCGTCGGTCGCCGCGATGCGGTCGAGCTCGTCGCGAGTCGCAATCAGCTTGGGTGCGACGTCGTGCTCTTTGCAGCGCAGCTTCAGAAGAGCCTGGAGAAGCGCCACGAGGTTGTTGTTTGCCTGAATCTCCGGCCGTGACGGCGGCTCCGGCCAATCGCTCTCGGGAGCGGCGAGCGCCTCCCGAACGACGACCAGGATCGCCCGGCCGTCGCGCCCGTGGGCTTGTTCTCTGTCGAGCCTTCGCACCCTTTCGAGCGCGGCCACCGATCGCGGGGCGTGCGTGGCGATCTCGATGACGGCGTCGTCCTTGATCACCCACGGTCGTGGCAGGTCACGCTGCTGAGCGGTCTTCTCGCGCCAGGCGGCGACCGCCCGCAGGAGCTGCAGGGCGCGGCGAGTCGGTCGCCGGATCTTGATCCTGAGGTAAGCGTCCTCCGGTTCGGTGCGATAGGTCGATTCGTCGGCCAGCGCCGCCATGTCGTCCGCCACCCAGGCAGCGCGGCCGGTGGCTTCGAGCCGCTCCAACAGGTGCTCGTAGATGGTGCACAGGTGGGTGACGTCGGAGAGTGCGTAGGCGATCTGGCGGTCGGTCAGCGGCCGTCGCGACCAGTCGGTGCGCTGCGACGCTTTGTCGAGGGTGGCGCCGGTGATCTCGGAAGCGAGCGCCGCGTAGCCGACCTGATCGCCGAAGCCGGCGACCATCGCCGCAATCTGACTGTCGAACACCGGTGCCGGCAGCCGGCCGGTCTCGTGCAGGAGAACCTCCATGTCCTGCGACGCCGAATGCAGCACCTTGACGACGCGGTCGTCGGCAAACAGCCCCCACAGCGGTGCGAGGTCGATTCCCCCGGCCAACGGGTCGATCGCCGCCGCGTGCTCGCCGTGCGCCACCTGGACGAGGCAGAGCCTAGGCCAGTACGTCCTCTCGCGCAGGAACTCGGTGTCGATTGCGACGTAAGGTGCATCCTTCACCTGCTGGCAGAACCGCTCGAGCTCGCGGGTGTCGGCGATCAGCATCGGGCGAGTATGACTGGATCCTGCCTTGCCTCCAAGCCGGGGCTGCTAACGCAGCCGGGGGTAGAACCGCGTCAGGCGATCGGGCGAGACGCCCAGCAGGTAGAGGGTCCAGATCGTCCAGTTGCGCGCGATCGTTGCCAAGATACCGCCGCTTCGAAAGCGACGGGAGGAAGTGACGACCGGTCCGTCGAGCACCACTACGCGGTACCGCCTCTTCAGGCGGCGCATCAGGTCGAGGTCTTCGAGGATCGGCCATTCCTGGAAGCCGCCGAGCTCGTCGAACGCCTCTCTGCTGACGAACTGGGCTTGGTCACCGAGCGGCAGCTTCAGCAGGTCGGTACGCCGGTTGATCCAGCCGGCGCCGAAGCGCAGCAGCGGTCCGGCGACGTCGAATCGCATCCGGAAGCCGCCGCCGGCGACGCCACCGGCGAGCGCGGCCTCGATCTCATCGCCGGCGTTTGCGGGGAGGACGGTGTCGGCGTGGAGGAACAGCAGGACTTGCCCGCGCGCGGCGCGCGCGCCGCGGTTGAGCTGAGACCCTCGGCCGGCGGTGGCGTCGATGACCTCGGCACCGAGCGAGCGGGCGATCTCCCGCGAGCCATCGCTCGAACCGCCGTCGGAGACGATGACCTCGTCGGCGATCGCCAGCGCGTTGGGCACGCTCGTGGCCAGCGCCTCGGCGTCGTCGAGAACCGGGATGACGACAGTGAGTCGCGGCGTCGGCTGGGAGCTGGAGCTACTCGGCTCGTGCGTGGCAGATCTCCATGTTGTCGAGCACCCCGCAGCCCACGTCGAAGAACGACTCGCAGGTCCGGCGATCGTCGTCGATCGGGCGGCAGACCGACGGCCGGAGACGGACGTCGAGAAGCGCGACGGCGGGGAGCAGGGGCGGAGTCGGTCTCATGGGTGCTGTTAGCATAGCGCTCTGCCGATGGCCGCCGACACTCCCTTCTCGCACCTCGACGAGACCGGTCAGGCCCGGATGGTCGACGTGGGGGACAAGCCCGTCACCCGGCGGGTCGCCGAAGCCTCGTGCCGGGTGCTGCTGAGCGCCGAGACCGTTGCCCGCCTCGGCACCCTGCCCAAGGGGGACGCGCACGCGGTCGCACGTCTGGCCGGAATCCAGGCGGCCAAACGAACCGCCGAGCTCGTCCCGTTGGCGCACCCGTTGATTCTCGATGACGTCGCGGTCGAGATCGCGCCCGGAGACGGCGGAGTGCGGATCACCAGCCGAGTGGTCTGCCAGGCGCGCACCGGGGCGGAGATGGAAGCGCTCACCGCCTGCGCCATGGCAGCTCTGGCGCTCTACGACATGGTCAAGGCGGTGGAGAAGGGGGCGGTCGTCACCGATCTTCGCCTCGAGTCCAAGAGCGGCGGCGCAAGGGGTGACTTCCGGCGCCGGCGGAGAGAGTGATCGGCAGCGGATGAAGACCGGTCTCGATCGCCTTCTCGAGGAACCGGCGCGCCTCTCCGGCCGCTCCTACGGACTGCTCTCCCACGGGGCGGCAGTCGATCGCGCGCTCGAGCCCGCTCACCTGGCGCTCGTGCGATCGGGCGCCGAGCCGCCGCGTAAGTTGTTCGGGCCGGAGCACGGTTTCTACGGTGTCGAGCAAGACATGGTCGCTTCGGTCGACGAGGTCGATCCGTGGACCGGTGTGGCGAGCGTCTCGCTCTACGGTGACGGCGAAGATTCTCTGACGCCCGAGCCCGCGGCCCTCGAAGACCTGGACCTGCTGGTCATCGACCTCCAGGATGTCGGCGCCCGTTACTATACCTACGCCGCCACCGCGATATGGGCCGCCGAGGCGGCGCTCGCCGTCGGTAGTGACGTCTGGGTGCTCGACCGGCCGAACCCGCTGGGCGGCGAGGTGATCGAGGGCAACCTTCGGAAGGCCGGCTTCGAGTCTTTCGTCGGCGCCTTCGAGCTGCCGGCGCGCCACGGGCTGACCCTCGGTGAACTAATGGCGCTCGAGGCGCGGCGGCGAGGCTGGAGCGACAGCTGGCAAGTGCTCGCGATGGAGGGTTGGCGGCGGGAGCATCTGTGGCCCGACACGGGTAGGCCGTGGGTCCCACCGTCGCCGAATCTGCCCCGATTCGCGAGCGCCATGCTCTATCCCGGTCTCTGCCTCGTTGAAGCGACCCAGCTCTCCGAGGGGCGGGGGACGACCCGACCGTTCCAGCTCGTCGGTGCCCCCGGTGTCGATCCGGTGGCGCTGGCCGACCGGCTCAACGAGCAGCAGCATCCCGGGGTCGCGGTGTCGCCGACCTACTTCAAGCCGCAGTACCAGAAGCACGCCGGCAGTTCCTGTGGCGGTATCCTCCTCGAGGTCATCGAGCCGCGCGCCGTCGCCTCCTACGAACTCGGGGTCGAGCTGATCGCGGCGCTCCGACGGCAGCCGGGAGCGATCTTCGCCTGGCGCGACCAACCCTACGAGTTCGTCACCGATCGACCGGCGATCGATCTGCTCACCGGGACGGACGAGTTTCGCCGTGCCCTCGATGAGGGTGGGGACTTCCGGCAGTGGATCGACGGTTGGGAAGACGACGAGCAGCGCTTCCGCCGAGAGTGCGCGCCGGTTCTGCTCTACGACTGATTCGGCCGAGCTTCGCGATCGCTGCCGCCATTGATATTGACCGCGCCGCGGTGCGACAATTCTCGCGACGATGACCGAACGCATTCGCTTCTTTCTGCCCGGTCCGAGCTACGTGACCGAGCGCGTCCGCAACGCGATGACCGCGCCCGTGATCGGGCATCGCAGCGCCCCGTTCAAGCAGCTCTACCGGAGCCTTCAAGCCCCGCTCCAGCGGGTCGTGCGCACCGAAGGCGACGTCCTGCTCGCCTGCGCGAGCGCGACGCTCGTCATGGAGAGCGCCGTGGTCTCGACGGTGCGCCGGGCGGTGCTCCACTGCACCTGCGGCGCGTTTGCCGAGCGCTGGTTGGAGATCTCGAAGATCCACGGCTTCGAAGCCGACGAGCTCTCCGCGCCTTGGGGTGAGGCGATCGATCCCGAGCTGCTCCGTCAGACGCTCCGCCGCAAGGTTTACGACGCCGTCACCATCACCCACAACGAGACCTCGACCGGGGTGCTCAACCCGCTGGCCGAGCTCGCCGCCGTCGTCCGCGAGGAGAGCGAGGCGCTGATCCTCGTCGACTGCGTGTCGGGCCTCGGCGGTGCGCCCTTCGAGAACGACGCCTGGGGAGTCGACATCGCCCTCGCCGGAACTCAGAAGGCTCTGGCGGTGCCGCCCGGTCTCGTCGCCTTCACCTTCTCGGAGCGCGCCCGGGCGCAGGCGGCGCGCAAGCGACGGCGCGGCTTCTACACCGATCTGCTTCGTTATGTGAGCTATCACGAGAAGGACGGCACGATCACCACGCCGCCGATCCCGCTGCTGTTCGCGCTGCAGAATCAGCTCGAAGCGATCGAGGCCGAGGGGATCGAGAACCGGTGGCAGCGCCATCGCGAGCTGCGGACGCGAACCGAGAGGTGGGCCGCCGAGGGCGGCTTCAGCTACGCGTCTTCCGCGAACCACGGTTCGCCGACGGTGAGCTGCCTGAGACCGCCGGCCGGGATCTCCGCTCCGGATCTCGTCGCGGGACTTGCCGAGCGCGACTTCACGGTGGGCGGCGGCTACGGCCGCTGGAAGCCGGACACCTTCCGCATCGGACACATGGGCGAGGTCCGGATCGAAGATCTGGACGCGCTCTTCGAAGAGATCCACGCAGTCACCGAGTCCATGACCGTAGTCCACACCGCCTGAGGAGACCGATGGTACGCGTTCTGTTGGCCGATCCGATCGAAGAGAGCGGTCGGCGCATGTTCGAGGAAGCGGGCGCCGAGGTCCGTCAGCTCGGCGACGACGAGCGCGAGCGGCTACCGGAAATCGTCGCCGATTTCGACGCCCTGGTAGTGCGCAGCGCGACCAAGGTGACCGCCGAGCTGCTTCGAGCCGGCCGGCGTTTGCGGGTCGTCGGCCGCGCCGGAATCGGTGTCGACAACGTCGACATCCAGGCCGCCACCGAGCTCGGCATCCTGGTGGTCAACGCCCCGACCGCGAACATGATCTCGGCCACCGAGCACACACTCGCTCTGCTTCTGGCGATGGCCCGCAACGTGGCGGCAGCCAACGCTTCGGTCGAGAGCGAGGAGTGGCGTCGAAAGGACTTCATCGGCACCGAGCTTCAAGGCAAGACGCTCGGGGTCATCGGCTTCGGCCGGATCGGCCAATCGGTCGCGGCGCGGGCGCGGGCGTTCGACATGAAGATCGTCGCCTCCGATCCGTTCCTCGATCCGGAGGTGGCCAAACGTCTCGAGATCGAGCTTCTGTCGCTCGACGAGCTTCTACCGCGGGCCGACTTCGTGACCCTGCACACCCCGCTGACGGAGCAAACCCGCAACCTGATCGACGCCGGCCGGATCGCGCAGATGAAGCCGGGTGCGCGCCTCGTCAATTGCGGACGCGGCGGTGTCGTCGACGAAGAGGCGCTGCTCGCGGCGCTCGACAGCGGCCACTTGGCGGGAGCGGCGCTCGATGTCTTCGCTCGAGAGCCGCCGCCCGACTGGCGGCTGGCCCAGCACCCGAAGACCGTCGTGACGCCGCACATCGGAGCGCAGACCAGGGAGGCGCAGGAGCGGGTGGCGACCGACACCGTGAGGATGGTGCTCGGGGCGCTCGACGGTTCGCTGGCGGTGACCGCGGTCAATCTTCCGTTCGGCAGCACCGGTCGAGCCGGCGAGCGCTACCTGAGGCTCGCCCAGCAGCTCGGACGATTGGCCAGCGCGCTGCTCGGAGGCGGCCTCTCGTCGGTCCACGTCGATCTTTGGGGAGTTGCCGACGAGCTCCACACCCCGGTGACGGTGGCGGCGGTCAAGGGCGCGCTGACACCAGCGCTCGGTGAGGCGGTCAACTTCGTCAACGCCGCCCGGCTGGCGGAAGGCCGCGGCGTCGACGGCGTTCACACCTCCCATCAGCGCCCGAGCGCCTACTCCCATCTCGTCGGCGTGAGCGTCGAGGGCGCGGCCGGCGAGATCACCCTCGAGGGTACCCTCTTCGGTGAGGACGACGCCCGGGTCGTCGCCGTCGGCAGCTACCGACTCGAGTTTCGCCCGGCGGGCCGGCTTCTCGTGATGCACAATCGCGATGTTCCCGGCGTCGTCGGCCGGCTCGGTACGACCCTCGGCGACGCGGCGGTCAATATCGCAGAGATCCACCTCGCGCGGGAGCACGGCGGTGATGAGGCGGTCGCCGTCGTCCGGCTCGATCAGGAGCCGGACGACTCCGTACTCGATGCGATTCGTGCCTTCGACGAGGTTCGCCGGGTGCAGCTCGTCGACCTGGGAGACCGCTGAGTGAGCATGCCGCTGAGGGTCGGCCTCGTGTTCGGTGGCCAGAGCGTCGAGCATCAGGTGTCGATTCGCTCCGCCCGGACGGTGGCGGCGGCGCTCAGCAAGGCCGGCTTCGCGGTCTGTCCGCTCGGCATTGCCGTCGACGGCTGCTGGATCGACGAGATGATTTCGACCGGGGTGCTGACCAGCAACACGGACACCATCGTCGCCCTCGACGAGCCGATCCGCCCGACGTTACGGCACCTCCTCGAAGCCCGAGTCGACGTCGTCTTTCCGCTCGTCCACGGCACCTGGGGCGAAGACGGAACGATGCAAGGGTTGTTCGAGATGGTCGATCTCCCTTACGTCGGCGCCGACGTGGCGGCGAGCGCCGTCGGCATGGACAAGATCCTCTGCAAGCGCCTGCTCGAAGCGGTCGGAGTCCGCACGGTCGACCACGTCGTCCTCGACCGGCGTCGCTGGGACCGCGACCCGAACGGCTGCCTGAGAGACGTCGTCGAGCTGCCGCGACCGCTCTTTGTCAAGCCGGCGATCGGCGGCTCGAGCGTCGGCGTCCGCCGGGTAGCTCAGCCGGCGGGGCTGCGGGAGGCCGTGGAGTTCGCCTTTCAGTTCGACGACCGGCTGTTGGTGGAGCGCGGAATCACCGGTCGTGAGTTCGAGTGCGCGGTGTTGGGCTACCGCAAGCTCGAGGCGTCGGCGGTCGGCGAGGTGATTCCCGGCCGCGACTTCTACGACTACGCCGACAAGTACATCGAGGACGGGGCGCGCCTGGAGATGCCGGCCGACCTCGAGGAGAGCGTCGCCGACACGATTCGCGGAATCGCCGTTCGCGCTTTCGCGGCGATCGGCGGTGCGGGGCTCGCCCGGGTCGACTTTCTCTACGAACGGTCCGGCGCCATCTTCGTCAACGAGATCAACACGTTGCCCGGTTTCACCAGCATCTCGATGTACCCCAAGCTGTGGGAGCTCGCCGGCGTGCCGATCGACCAACTGGTGACGCGGTTGATCGAGATCGCTCGCCGCAGGCACAACGACCGCCGCCGCCTGAACGACGGCATCCACCGCTGGATCCGCGACTTGCGGCCCCGAGCCTAGCCCGCGGAGGGCCCTCGCCTTCCCGGCTACCGGTCGAAGACCGTCGCGGTCTGGTTGGAGCCCCGATGCCGGAGCCCCGGACCCCTAGCAGCCCGTGGCAGAAGTCCTGCGGGTCGCGCGGCAAGAGCTTACGGTGCGGCTGCAAGGCGCGAGGAGGAAGCGATACGAGCTATCGTTGACGACGAGTCACACCGCAGATGGGCCGTAATCCCTTGTCGCCCTTCGGGTTGCGGCGGT
>CALZKB010000030.1 GCA_945787575.1 Thermoanaerobaculia bacterium
GCTGGCAGGCGTGCTGCTAGGCGTTGCCCTGATGCTGGTGGCTGCACCCGTCGTGGCCCAGCCGGGGGAGACCATAACGACACCATCAGTCGTCCCAGAGCTTCCGATTGAAGTCGAAACGGAGGTCGGGCCGGCCGGGTCTCTGAAGATCGTCCCGCTGTGGAAGGAGACCCTCGAGCTGCTGGAAGACCCGCACGCCTACACCTGCCCACCGGACGACCCGCTGACGTTGCATTTTGACGAGAGCAGCGAGTGCGTCGCCACGACCAAGCGCCGTCCGTTCTTCAATCCCGTGACGGGAGCAGAGGGAGACACGATGCCTCCTCTCAGGGTCTTCAATGCGTGCTTCAACGTGCTCACGGGCCAACCTCTGCGCATGCGCCCGGACGAGGAGATCGACTGGAACCAGCCCGGTTTCCTGTTCGATCCCGACGAGGTCGTGCCGGTTACGCCAGCCTCTCAAACAGGTGGCATCGAGAGCAACATCCCCACCCAGCTGCGGACACCCATCGGCGCGCTGGTGGCCTGCCCGGCACCAGGGTTGGTCGCGGATCCGTGCTCAGGCGCTGACGACGGGTCGCTTGTCGTCAACAATCCACCCGATGCCGTGGATCGAGCTTTCTACGGGTTCGGAGGCGCCATTTCGGATAATCGCATCCCGCCGCATGGGACCGTGATTGCCGAACCGGCCTGCAACGAATTCGGAGAGCTGCTCGAAGACGGCGTCGTCGTCGAGGAGCTCGAACAGCCGGTCAACGAAACCCATTTCATCAAGGACAGGCTTGCCGCGGAGACCTTGGGCAAAGCCCTATTCTGGGACATGCAGGTGGGGAGCGATGGCGTCCAGGCCTGCGGCTCGTGCCACTTCCACGCCGGCGCCGACAGCCGGACCCGGAACCAGCTCAACCCCAATACCCTGGGAGGTGATCTGGCACTGGAGGTCAGGGGAGCTCTCACTCCCCAGAATACGAATGACATCGATGTGGTGGCCGCGGACTTCCCCTTCCACAAGAGGGTGAACCCGGACTTCGTCGGCGACGGCTTCGATCCAGCGATTCTCGTGAGCGACTCCAACGAC
Source organism: Thermoanaerobaculia bacterium (assembly GCA_945787575.1). Classification (GTDB taxonomy): domain Bacteria; phylum Acidobacteriota; class Thermoanaerobaculia; order Multivoradales; family JAHEKO01; genus CALZKB01. The sequence goes on from CALZKB010000030.1 coordinate 1,079, forward strand.
GTCATGTCCTCCATGGGCGTCAGCAGATTCGCGCAGTTCGTTGACGTGGTCGTCGGGGGTCCGGCCTTCGGTCCGGCCGTCATGGGGGTGGCCCCCCTACTGCCGGATGCGGGTGCGCCTCTTCCCGATCCGATTCCGGTCATGCAGGGCAACCGGAGGATCGAGCCCCGCAACACGCCGACCATGCACGCAGCAGCGTTCAATTTCGACAATTTCTGGGACGGGCGCGCCCGCCACGATTTCAACGGCGGTAGCGTCTTTGGCGCGTCGGACCCGTTCTTCCATGTCTGGGTGAGTTGTGTGGGACAGGGGGGGGCCAGGCTCCGCGAGCTGGCGGCGCCACTGGAGGCGGAGCTCGAGCCGGGTCCCAGGCCGCTCTGCGACTGGACCGAGGAGGGCGGCAACTACCTGGGAGTCAACGAGGGTGAGGAGCCGGTACCGGTGAGAATCCGCTTCTCGAGCCTGGCTTCCCAGGCGGTGGGGCCGCCCCTGAGCGATTTCGAGATGGCCTTCGCCGGGCGCAACTGGCCGAAGATCGGCAAGAAACTGTTGCAGGGCGGCGTGGTGCCGCTAGCCAACCAGCTGGTGGATCCCACCGACAGCCGGCTCGGACCCTGGTCCAACCAGGGTGGGTCGAATTGTGCAACTGCGGATGCAATTGCCGCATTCGGGGCGCCGGCGGTTGGCAAGCCGGGCCTCTGCACCAGATACACGTCTCTGATCCGCTCGGCCTTCAGAAACGAGCTCTGGAACAACTCCAACCGGCATCTCAATGGCATATCGGTGCCGATGAACAACAACTGCGATCCGGGTGACGAGATCCATGAACTGGGGATCACAGCCACGTGCGACCCGTTCGATGGCTATGTCCTCGACAGAGACGTGGCCAACGGTCCGGCGACTCCGTCGGACACCAACAAGTTTCGGCAGATCGCGGCCAACTTCGCCCTGTTCTTCGGACTGTCGGTACAGGCCTACGAGCAGCTGCTGATCCCCGACGACACGCCGTGGGACAAGTTCAATGATCTGTATCCGATGCTGGGCAACGGCGTCGCCCAGCCCGGCGAGCAGGGGACTCTGCATCCGAGCGAAGTCCGCGCGGGCGTCACCGGGAGCCCCACCGAGTCTCTCGATGTGTCGTTGGTCGAGGGAATCGATGACGATGTCATTTTCGGATTCGACATTTTCGCCGGGGGCAACCTGACGGCCGCACTGCCGATCACTAGCGCGAGGAATCCGCCCACGGATCAATTCCCGCTCGGCGTCGGCTCGAATCCCTTCTTGCGGAGCGCGCGCTGCATGCTCTGCCACCTCGGGCCCGAGCAGTCGGACCACACCAACAACGTGAACGCCGGGCTGCTGCAGTCCGGTACCGAACAGGAGTTTCCATTCCCGCAAGGAGCCCCTGAGCCCACCGGCGTGCTGCGACTCGTCACGGGCTTCAGCCTCGCCGAAGAGCTTGAGGAGAATGCCCAGGACGGCGTCGAAGTCGAGAATCGGAATTTCAATATCTTCGTTGACGACCCCATCATCCCTATCCCGGCAGGCTGCACGCCAGAGCCCGGGTTCCCCAATGGCACGGATTGCCAGGCGCCTCAACACGCGGCCATCGCCCGGAACAGCGGCACCGCCTTCCAGGACAATGGCATCTACAACATCGGTCTTCGACCCACGACCGATGATGAGCTGCGCGGCGGAGATGATCCCTTCGGCTTCCCGCTGGCACTCTCGGCCCTGGCCCTGAAGAACCTGGGTGGGGAGGCTTTCGAGCCCTGTGACACCGAGACCGAGGCGCTGGCGGACCCGGCGAGCTGCAATCTGCCCAACTTCGATCCGGCTCTGGGCGTTGGCGGCGGGCTGTATGAGATGGTCGGCGATTGCCTCAATTGTGACTTCGAGGGTACGGGCTACTTCCAGGAGTCGATCAACCCGGGTCTGCAATTGGAGCCGGCCGACCCACAGCTGCCCGAGTACCTGGCGGAGTGGGCCAACAACCTGCCGGCCGGCGAGGCAAATCCGCTCATCGACGAGCTGGCTTTCGCGCCCAACACCATCACTCCGACCGGGGTGAACGAGTACACTGAGATCCTGTTCGGCGCCGACATCCACTGTGGCGTTTTCGATCCCGGTACGTTCGGTGCGGGACCGCCCAACTTCGGCTGGGGGCCGCTCTGTCCGAACAGCCAGACGGGTGTGCCGACCAACATGGGGCTGGGCAGCGGGCCATATGTTCCGGGCAGCCTGGTGGCGCCGCCCAATGGCACATGGGGCACGACACCGTTCCCCAACCGCGTGGCCAGAAACGGCGCCGCGAAGGTACCGCAGCTGCGCAACGTGGAGCTTACGGGCCCCTACTTCCACACCGGCAGCTATCTGACGCTGCGCCAGGTCGTCGACTTCTACGTTCGCGGCGGCGACTTCCCCGTGACGAACCAGGAGGACCGGGATCCGAATCTGACCAATCTGACCGTGCAGGCATTCAGCTTCGGCTCGACCACCCAGCTCGTGGATCTGTTCCTGGATGGCATTCCGGATACCGTTTCACAGTATGGCCCATTCCCGGACACCTTCCCGCCCGGTTGTGAGGGAGCCGCTCCGAATTGCACAGCGGAACCTGCAGTTGGTGGTCGAGAGGATGCCTTGGAGGATGCCAAAGCATCGCTTGTGAAGTTTCTGCTCGCCTTGACCGACGAGCGGGTGGCGCACCGCTCCGCGCCCTTCGACCAGCCCGAGATCTTCGTGCCCATCGATGGCACAGCGCCGGAGAACACCGGCGGCCGCGCGCAGCTGGTTACTCTGTCCAGTACCCAATGCTCGGCTGCTGCACCTGTCTGCTTCCAGCAGATCCCGCCGACCGGCGCCACGGGCCAGGCGACTCGGTTGCCCGCCTTCTTGGGAGTCACCGATAACCCCGCGGCCGACTGCGCCACTGAGATGAGTCAGTTCTGTCGCTGATCCGAAAGCCTGCCCGCGCATCACGACGCCCATCCCCTCGTCCTGGGGATGGGCATGCTCGTGACTCGGAGAACAAATGGGGGCTGAGCCCTTGAGAGAGCCGAGAACCACCGGCAATCTCGACCCAATGCGCCGCCGGAAACACGCTTGCCAAGCCCTGACCTGTTCCTTCTTGATCCTGGTGCTGGCCGGTTGCTGCGCGTTGTCCGCGGATGGCGGGGTCGTCCCGGCCGCCGAGAGCGAAGAGCCGGCCAAGGCCACCGGCGCTGAGCCGCAGGGGCCGGCGAGTCTCGCGAATCCGGCCGGCGCAGCTCTCGCCGGGATCAAGGTGTACTTCAAGCTGGATCCCGAGCTCACCCGCGGCCTCTACCTGGGGGATCGCTGGGTTTCGCCAAGGACCTATACCAGCGTTCTGCAGCCAGGAAAGCAGGCTACCGTAGAGGCCAGAACAGAGGGGCAGGATGCCCGGGGGAGGCGACTCATAAGGTACCTCAGCGCGGAATGGCTGCCTGCGGATCCCGACATGGTGACGGTCTCGCCCGGTCCAGGCAATGAGGTGAGGATCATCGTTCATCACGCCGGCGAGTCTGCCGTGGAGGTCAAATCCGGAGAGATCTCCACAACACTCAGCATCAGAGCGACATACCGGGACCAGGCGAACAGGACGCAGGTCGCGATATCACGAGAAGATCGGCACTAGCCTCCCGCGAATCTCTACTCGAGCTGCCGGCCCGGTCCTCAAGGCCCGCATCGCGATCCCGAAGCAGGTGGCGCGGTGTCGTTTCCCCAAGGGAATGCCTGCACGATCTGGCGAGCCGTCCACTCTCTGCCGTGGTGCTCAACTCCAGGGTTTTGGCGAAGGACAGCCCGGTTACGGTACGCTGTCGGCGCTCGAGCTGATCGCGCCTCAGCGGAGTGGGAGAAGTCAGTGACCGCCAATCCGAAGCGACGATGGGTATTCGTGGCAACCCTCGTAGGCGCTTGCGGTCTCGGTATCGGCTTCGCTGCCGAGATCGAGGTCTCGGTGGCCTTGCTCGGGGCTCGCGCTGCCGAAGGGCCGGCTGAGATCACCCTCGTCGCCGAGCCGATGGAAAGCGACGCGCCGGCTGCGGTGGAATACCCGGTGAGTCGTGGCCTGTCGATGCTCGATCTCCCGCCGGACGGCCGCTGGCGGCTGCGAGCTCAGGCTCTCATTCTAATGGTGGAGCCGATCGGGATCGAACCGACGACCTCCTGAATGCCATTCAGGCGCTCTCCCAACTGAGCTACGGCCCCATTTCCCCACTGGCGTGGGGACCGGGAGTCTAGCCGTCGGCTTTTCAGCCTGTCAACAGCGGTGGAAGGTCTCAGCCGGCCGCTCGCTGGGCATCGCCGGTCCTCGAAAAGCGCTCTTTGAGTGCCTCGTCGAGGGCGTCGAGGCCGGCGCCGGTGACGGCCGACAGCGGCAGGCCGTCGCTGGTCGGTAGGCCGTCGGGAAGGGCGTCGATCTTGTTGTAGACGACGAGGATCTGGCCATCGTCGACGCCGATGTCGGCGAGCACTTCGCGCCCGACTTCGAGGTGCTCGCGCCACTGCGGATGGCTGCGGTCCACGACGTGGAGGACGAGGTCGGCCTCGCGGATGCCGGCCAGGGTGCTGCGGAAGGAGGCGACGAGATGGTGCGGGAGCTTGCGGATGAAGCCGACGGTGTCGGCGTAGACGACCGGCGAGCCGTCGGAGAGCACGGTTCTCCGGAGGCGCGCGTCGAGGGTGGCGAACAGGCGGTCCTCGGCGAGCACCTTGGCCTTGGTGAGGCGGTTGAACAGCGTCGACTTGCCGGCGTTGGTGTAGCCCGCCAAGGCGATGACGGTGGCCTGGCGCCGGCGGCGGCTCTGTACCTTGCGGGTCTTCTCGATCTTCTTGAGCTCGCGCTCGAGTTGAGAGATCTGGCGACGCAGAATCCGGCGGTCGGCCTCGAGCTGGGTCTCACCCTCTCCGCCACGGACCCCGATGCCGCCGACCTGGCGCGAAAGATGGGTCCACCGCCGGGTGAGCCGCGGCAGCAGGTACTGGAGCCGCGCGAGCTCGACCTGGGTGCGGGCCTCGCGGCTCTCGGCGCGCTGCTGGAAGATCTCGAGAATCAGACCGCTGCGGTCGAGCACCTGACAGTCGACGATGTCTTCGAGCTTGCTCACCTGGCCGCCGGAAAGATCGTCGTCGAAGATCAGCAGATCCGCCTTGGCGGTGGAAGCGGCGGCGGCGAGCTCTTCCGCCTTGCCGGACCCGATGAAGGTCCGGGGATGGGGCGCCTTGCGGCTCTGCACGGCGCGGGCGACGACCTCGACCCCGGCGCTGCGGGTGAGCTCCGCCAGCTCGTCGAGATGCTCTTCGACGACACCGGGCGGCTGGTCCGGCAGGCTCAAGCCGACCAGAAGCGCGCGCCGGGGAGCGGCGGCGGAATCAGAAGTGGAATGCAAGTCCGGCGTGGGCGGTCCCCAGGACGCGCATGTCGTCCGAGTCGAGAATGTGGCCGACGAGCTCGGCCATGAAGACGAAGTTGGGAGTGATCTTGAACTCACCGGTCGCACCGATGACGAGGCCGAGCACCGATTCCGAGTCTCGGGGAGCGAGGAGTCCTTCGGCCAGGATCCGCCGGCTCTCGAGATCGTAGAAACCGAGGCCGAGAAAGACCCCCGAATCGTAGAAGCTCTCGGGAAACTGGTACTCGCCTCCGACGTTGACGTAGGTGATGGTGCCGTCGGTCACCGCCCCCGGGGCGGTGCCGGTCTCGAAGTCGAGTTGCCCGGCGTGCAGCCAGATATTCGCCTGCGGCTCGGACTGGACGCCAAAGCCGACCTGGAAGCCAGGCTCGGCGGCGCCGCTCTCACTCAAGGCGGTGCCGATGCCGCCCATGAAACTGAGCGTCCAGGTGTAGTCCTGCGCCGCGGCGGGGTTCCCGGCGACGAGCGCCACGGCGAGGGTGGCGAGCAGAATCGAATTGCGCTTCAAGAATCCTCCTCTCACGGCCGCGAGTATAGCGTCCGCGCTTGCGTCTATTGAGGCGTGGCCCGACGCCACTAAACGAACCTCCACAGTTCTTACACACCATTGGTACGGATCGGAGCGATGGGCATCACACGCGGTTTGCTGAAGAGTGCACTCGACTGGCTGTTGCCACCTCTGTGCTTGGGCTGCCGGCGCTCCCCGAGCGACGGCATCGACCTCCTGAATCTGTGCCGGCGCTGCCGGGAGCGGTGCCGGCCGCTGGCCGGCCGGCGCTGCCCGGGCTGCTTGCTTCGGATCGAGGACGGTTCGGCCGGAGCCGGTTTTCCATGTGGAGCTTGCCGGCGGCGACCACCTAGCTACGAGCGGGTGCTTGCCGGTTGGGCCTACGAGGCTCCGTTCGAGGCGGTAGTCGTCGGGCTCAAGTTCCAGCGCCTCCTGCACCTGGGAGAGGCGCTCGGCGCCGAGCTCGCCGTCCGCTACCGGGCGGAGCTCGCTGGAATCACCACAATCGTGCCCGTGCCGCTGCATCCCTGGCGCTCGTTGCGCCGCGGCTACAACCAGGCCGGGGTGATCGCCGACGGGATCGCTCGAGGGCTCGATCTGCCCGTGACTGCAGCTCTCGGGAGGTCCCGCAGTACGGCGCCGCAGACCGGCCTCGACCGCCGCCAACGCCGAGCCAACCTGCGGGGCGCCTTCAAGGCGCGCCGGCGCGCCGTCACCGCCCTGGCGCAGGGCGGCCCCGAGGTGCACTGGCTTGTCGTCGACGACGTATTCACGACCGGCGCTACCCTCGAGAGCGCCGCCGGTGCCTTGCGCCGTCTCGGCGTTCCGCGGATCTCGGCGTTGGTCGCCGCCTACCGTCCCCATCCGCGGCGGCCGCCGGTGCGTACGTAAGGGGCAGGAATACGGTCCCGGGAGCCGGGGTTGCAGTTAAAGAAGCGCTGCTCAGCTCTGGGGAATAGGGTAATCCAGAGGCTGGACTGGTCAGCGAGCTCTCCGCGATTGTGTGGTTTTTGACACCCGTCAACAGCGCGCCGTATACTGCCAAGTTAGGGGAGTAGAATGCGAAACCGTACCCTAAGGCTCCTGACCGGAGCTCTCGTCGCTGCGGTGATCGCCAGCGCTCCGCTGGCCGCCCACGAGAACGGGTTCGTCTCCGGCCAGGTGCGCGCCGAGTCGGCGCCGTTGCCTGACAGTCAGGTCTACGCCTATCAGCTGGCAGATCTCAGCCTGCGCAAGGTCGTGGCGGACGCCGAGGGCCGCTTTTCCTTCGCCAACCTGCCCGCCGGGCTGTACAAGATCGTCGCTTTCAAACCCGGCTTCATTCCGGGCGTCGCCCTGCTCACCCGCGCGAGCGCCCAGGCCGCCCAATTCCTCGAAGTGGAGCTCCGGACCAGCGCTGCGGACTCCGCTTCCGACTTTTGGTCGGTGCGCAAACAGGTCCCCACCGACGTCCTGCGCGACATCGACCTGATGATGGCGGAGCGCGAGGGGGGCGCCGCAACACCGAGGATCGACCGCCTCTCCGCGCGGATGAGAACGGTCACCGGCGTCGATTCGCTGGCCACCGCTCAGACGGCTCAACTCTCCGGTGGAGCGCTCGACGTGGCGGGCGAGATCGAGAATGTCAACGTCGACGTCCAGGGGCACTTCGTCTCGCTCGAGTCGAGCACCCCCGGGGTCGACGTGAGCGCCGAAGGGCACACTCAGGCGCTTTCGGTCGACGTCTCCGGGGTCGGCTCGAGCCGCATCCAGATGACCTCGATCGACAACCGGCTGCGGACCGATCTGAGCCGGGACGGAAAGATCGGCCTCCAGAGTCATCGGCTCTCCTGGTCCCGCGACGTCGGCCGCGCCGGTGAGTCGAGTCTCGCCGCGCAGTACACCGAAGAGGACAACTTCTACGCCGGCGTCGGTAGCGCCAGCCTCCTGGGGCTGCCGAGCGGCAGCCGGACGTGGAACCTCGAAGGCAACAACACGGCTCCGATCGGCGAGCGCTCGCGGGTTGAGGCTGGATTCCACTACCGCGACCGTGACGTCGATCTCGTCGATTCCGAGTGGGTCGAGTTCCTGCCGGCCGAGCGAGTCGAGATCTTCGGCCGCGCCGGAACCACCGTCCACCCATCGGTCCTCGTCGAGTACGGCGTCTACTCCACCATGCGCGACGGAACGGTTTCGCTCATGCCGCAAGGTGGGGTCGTGCTGCAGCTCGGTGATGCGTGGCGGGCGGCGACCTCGGCCAGCCTCAAGGTCCACGACGACCCCCTCGAGGCGCGGCGTCTCAACGACTTCCATACCGGGTACTTCCGCGACTACGCCTCCTGCGAGAGGGCCGCGGCCGAGTGCTATCAGATGATCCTCTCCCGCTTCGACGAGAACGAGGAGAAGCTCTCGATCGGGGCGATCCACCGCCGCTTCGACGAGTCGCTCCGGCTGCACTTCGACGAGAACTTCTTCAATTACCGCGAGAATCTGCAGCTGGTTCATGGCGACGCCGTTCCCGAGCTGCAGTTTGCGATGTCGCAGCGGCTGACACCCAACGTCCGGACGAAGCTGCAGTCGAACCTGGGACAGGGGGGTGGCGGTACGCTGGTGCTGGCCGACGGCGACAGCCCCTACGAGAACCGAGTGAGGTATCTCGTGACCTCCGTCGACACTCAGTTCGAACAGTCCGCAACCGGAGTGTTCGTCGCCTTCCATCACCTGCGGCAGCGACTGGATCCACTCGAGGACCAGCCGCGCAAGGAGCTGATGGAGCTCGAACGGCTGCAGCTGATGTTGACCCAGGATCTGGGCGTCTTGAGCACCCTGGCCTCGAACTGGGCCGTGCAGCTCAACATGGAGCTCTCACGCGGCTCGCTGCCGAGCGTCCAGATGGAGTTGGACGAGCTCCGCAGCCGGATAACCGGCGGCCTGGCCGTCAAGTTCTAGGGCTGACGGAAAGCCTCCCGCGACGGTCCGCTCTCTGAAGAAGACGCCGGCTACAGGTGCCGGTGCTGCCCGTTAGCGGGCGAGGTAGGCGCGGGACCTGCGCCCGCGCGACGGTCCGCCAGGGAAGCGGGCCGTGGACGATCCTCCTACGCCCGCCGGCGACGCGTGCCGGCGGCACGCCGGTGATCCGGACATTCGACGGACCGTTGAATCCAATTGTCGAGAACTGATCCAATTTTCTGGATCTTCATGCTAAATTGCAGTCATAACATGCCTTTTCCGGCCCTTCAAAGCGATGATTCGTGGCATGAAACGTGCGTGTTGGTCCAAGGGAGTCGAAACCGACGATGTCCGCGAGCAATCGCCGCCAGCTGTTCCTGATCGCCGCCGTTCTCGCGGCGCTGTGGGTGGCGGTCCTGGGCGCGGCAAGCCTCTATCGCAACATCGACCGGTTCCAGACGATCGGTGTGGCCGCCGAAGCGATCGGCGGCACCTGGCTGGTCGGCTCGGTCGAGGCCGCCGAGACCGGGCTCGAGGCCGGCGATCGCCTCGTCCTCGTCAACGGCAGCGAGGCGGCGACCCATCGGGAGCTGCGCGAGGCGCTGAGGAGTCGGCCGCAGAGCGAGCTGCTCATCGAGCGCGGCGGCGTCCCCACCCAGGTGCTCTACGAACGGCCGGCACTGGCGATCGACTGGCACTACTTGATTCTGGCGGTCATCGGAATCGGCTACCTGTTCATCGGCTTCTACACCCTGTTGCGCGATCGCCAGCGAGCGGGGCGGCTGTTCTACCTCTGGTGCCTGACCTCCGGGCTGGTTTACCTCGCCTCGGCCCAGCCGCCGTTCGACGCCACCGGCCGACTGATCTACATCTTCGAGGAGCTCGCCCGAGTCCTCCTGGCACCGCTGACTTTGCATCTGTTCTTGATCTTCCCACGCCCGGTGGCGAGCCTGCGCCAGCGGATCGGCTGGATTCCTTTCCTCTATCTGCCCGCCGCCGCCCTCGTCCTCGCCCAGGCCGACCTGATCTTGCTCGACGGCCGGCTCTTGAGCGGCGGCAACCTCGCCGGCGCGACCCGGATGCTCGATCAGCTGGTCCTCTTCCAGCTCGTCGCCTTCGCGCTCGCTTCGGCCGCGGTGCTTTTCGGAAGGCTCCGAAAGGGCCGCGACTCCGAACCGCTGCGGCAGGCGGTCTGGATCGCCGTCGGGCTGCTCGGCGGCTACCTGCCGTTCTTGGCTTTCTACCTGGTGCCTAGCGCTCTCCAGCTCCAATGGCCCGCGTTCTTGACCACCGTCGCGATCGCCCCGCTCGCCCTCGTCCCGCTGACCTTCGCCTACTCGATTCTGCGTTACAAGCTGTGGGACATCGGGATCGTCATCCGCGACACCCTGTCGCTGGCGACGACCGTCTTGATCGGCGTTCTCGGCTTCTCGCTCGTCAACCTGCTGGTCGAGCGGGCGGTTCCCGAGACCGTCTTGCTGGGCCGGACTCTCCTCTCGTTCACCTCCGGGCTGATGATCGCCGGCCTGATGATCCCCACCCGGCGCCGAATCGGCGCGTCGCTCGAGCGCCTCCAGTACGGTGGCGCCTTCCGCCACCGCCGGGGCCTCGTCGAGTTCGGACGCGAGATGCTCGAAGAGCGTGACCTCGACCGGCTGTCCGAAGCGCTGCTCGGCGAGCTGGCAGCAACTTTCGACCTCGGGCGCGCCAATCTCTACCTCGCCGCCGATCAAGCCCTCCGGGCACAGCGCGAGGAAACCGGAATCCCCGCTACCCTGCCGAAGCAGGCGTTCGACGACGACTTCTGGCAGAGCGACGTGCGCAGCCTCTCGGGCGTCGGCCTCGCGACCGAGCGGACGCCCGCTCTCGAGCTCTACTCGTCGGGCTACCGATACGCCTTTCCGCTGACCTCCCGCCAGCGTCCCATCGGCGTCCTAGTGATCGGTTACAAACAGGGAGACGCGGCGCTATCGAGCGACGACATCGATCTCGTCCGCAACTTCTTGAACCAGGTCTCGCTCGCCATCGACAACGCTCGCCTGATCAACCAGGTCCGCGAGCAGCTCGAAGTCGTCTCCAACCTCCAGGAGACCACGGAGGAGATCCTCGAGTCCTCCCCCGCCGGAATCGCGCTGGTCGCCGGCGACGGCACGATCCAACGCGCCAACGCGGCGGTGGCCGAGCTCTTCGAGACCACTCCCGAGACGTTGGTCGGCCGCTCCCTCGCCAAGCTCCTCGGCGAAAGCGCCCTGCCGCAGGCCAAAGAAGGTCTGCGCGAGGTGCGCTGGGAGAGGCCTGGCGGTGGCGTGCACTACCTGCAGCTCAGCGTCGCCCCGCTCGCCACCGACGTGGAAGGCGCCTCGGTGGTGCTGATCAACGACGTGACCGAGCGCATGGCGATCGAGAACGCGCTCAAGGAGCGGGAGCGCCTCGCTTCGCTCGGGATGCTAGCCGCGGGCGTCGCCCACGAGGTCAATACTCCGATCACCGGCATCTCGAGCTACGCTCAGATGCTGCTCCAGAACACGCCGGCGGACGATCCCCGCCACGAGCTGCTGCGCAAAGTCGAGCGCCAAACGTTCCGAGCCTCGCGAATCGTCAACAACCTCCTCGAGTTCTCGCGTGCGAGCCCCCGTGAGCTGGGCCCGGTGTCGCTGAGCTTTGTCGTCGCGGAGTGCCTCAACCTCTTGAAGGAGCGGCTGCGGGACCGCCGGATCGAGCTCGAGTTCACGCCGCCGAGCGAGGAGATCACGGTCCGCGGCAACGACGGCGAGCTTCTTCAGGTTTTCACCAATCTCGTCGTCAACGCGACCGACGCGATGGAGGACGGCGGCATCCTGCGGGTCGCCCTCGAGCTGTCGGACGACTCCGTCGAGGTGAGCGTCGCGGACACCGGTGAGGGGATCCCCGCCGAACAGCTCGATCAGATCTTCCAACCCTTCTTCTCGACCAAGCTGAGCGAGGGCGGCACCGGGCTCGGACTGTCGATCAGCTACAACATCGTGCAGCGTCACGGCGGGCATCTGCGGGTGGCCAGCAGCCCGGGCGAAGGCAGCACGTTTTTCGTCGAACTTCCACGCCACCAAGGTTAGACGACGACCCCGATGCGGATTCTCATCGTCGACGACGAGGAGGTACTGCAGGACGTCTTAACGTCGCTGCTTCGCCGGGAGGGCTACGAGACGGTCAGCGCGCGCTCCGGCGAAGAGGGGCTCGACCTGCTCCGGCAGGGGGACATTGACCTCGTCCTGCTCGACCTCATGCTTCCGGGGATGTCCGGCCAGGAGGTTCTGCGCCAGATCCGCAAAGAGGATCCCCACCAGGTCGTGGTGATGATCACCGCCTACTCGTCGGTCGAGAGCGCCATCGATGCGATGCGCCAAGGGGCGTTTCACTACATTCCGAAACCGTTCAAGAACGAGGAGGTTCTGCTGACCGTCCGTCAGGGCCTCGAGCAGCGACGGCTGAAGAAGGAGAACCTGACGCTGCGCGACCAGCTCCAGCAGCGCTACGCGTTCGACAACATCATCGGCAAGTCGAAGCCGATGCAGAAGGTCTTCGAGCTGATCCGGCTCGCCGCACCGGCGAAGAGCAACCTCCTGATCCTCGGCGAGAGCGGCACCGGCAAAGAGCTGGTGGCCAAGTCGATCCACCTCAACTCGCGGCGCTCCGAAGGGCCGTTCGTGACCGTCAACTCCGGCTCGATGCCGGCAGATCTGCTCGAGAGTAACCTGTTCGGCCACGAGCGCGGCGCCTTCACCGGCGCGGTGACCGCCAAGAAGGGGCTGTTCGAGATCGCCGACGGCGGCTCGATCTTCTTCGACGAGATCGGCAACATTCCGATCGACACCCAATCGAAGCTGTTGCGGGTGATCCAGGAGAAGGAGTTCATGCGCCTCGGCGGGGTCGAGACGCTGACGTCGGACGTGCGGATCATTGCCGCCACCAACGTCGATCTCGAGGCGACGGTGGAAGAGGGACGATTCCGCGAGGATCTCTTCTACCGGCTCAACGTCATCACCGTCAGCCTGCCGCCCCTGCGGCAGCGGCCGGAGGACATTCCGCTGCTCGCTCGCGCGTTCCTCGAGACTTTCCGCGACGAGAACGAGAAGGAGCTCGACGGCATCACTTCGGAGGCGATGGAGCTGCTCATCGACTACCACTGGCCGGGGAACGTTCGCGAGCTCGAGAATGTGATCGAGCGGGCGGTCGTCCTCTCGACCGGCAGCGTCATCGACGTCGACCTCTTGTCTCCGGCGGTCCGGCACAAGCGGCCGACCGCCGGTTTCGACGAGCCGCTCCCGCCTCAGGGTCTGCCCCTCAAGGAGGCGGTCGCCAACTACGAGCGCAAGCTCATCGTGCGCGCGCTGCAGGCCTCGGGCGGGGTCCAAAAGAAGGCCGCCGAGCTGCTCAAGGTCAAGCCGACGACGCTGCACGAGATGATGAAGCGGCTCTCGGTGACGGTCGACCAGATCGTCAGCTAGCCAGGAGCCCAGCCGCCCCGGGGTGGCCGGGCGACCTGTTCCCGGTTGCGGCAAAATAGAGGCCGGCCACGGGTGCCGGCCCCACCGGGGCTGTCGCTTGACGGCTGCGGTATCGTTATCGGGTTATGTTCGACCAACTTTCCGAGCTCGAGAAGAGCCACGCGGAGCTGACGGCGGCGCTCGCCGACCCCGCCACCCTGGCGGACATGGAAGCCTTCCGCCGCACCAGCAAGAAGCTGGCGCAGATCAGCAAGACCGTCGAGCTCTTCCGTGAGTTCCGGGAGGTCACCCGCCAGCTGGACGAGACCGCCGAGATGGTTCAGAGTCTCGACGCCGGCGACGAGCTCGCCGCCATGGCCCAGGAGGAGCTCGAGACGCTCGAGGCGCGGGCGAGTGAGCTCGAGTCGGCGCTCAAGGTCGAGCTCACCCCCAAGGACCCCAACGACGATCGCAACGTCGTGCTCGAGATCCGGGCCGGCACCGGCGGAGACGAGGCGAGCCTGTTTGCGGCGGAGCTCTTCCGAATGTACAGCCGTTACGCGGAAACGAAAGGCTGGAGGGTGGAGATCATCGACCTGTCGGAGTCCGGGATCCACGGGGTCAAGGAGGTTTCGGCGATCATCGAGGGCGAGGGAGCCTATAGCCGGCTCAAGTACGAGGCGGGCGTTCACCGGGTCCAGCGGGTTCCCGAGACCGAGGCATCGGGTCGTATCCACACCTCGGCGGTGACGGTCGCGGTGCTGCCCGAGGCCGAGGAGGTCGAAGTCGAGATCGCCGAAAAGGAGCTGCGGATCGACCGCTTCTGCTCCTCGGGGCCCGGTGGACAAGGGGTCAACACCACCTACTCAGCGGTGCGGATCACCCACCTGCCGACCGGGCTCGTCGTGTCGTGCCAGGACGAGCGCTCACAGATCAAGAACCGCGCCAAGGCGATGCGCGTCTTGAAGTCCCGGCTGCTCGAGATCGAGCGCGAGAAGGCCGACTCCGAGCTCGGAGCCGAGCGCCGCAAGATGGTCGGCTCGGGCGACCGGTCGGAGAAGATCCGGACCTACAACTTTCAGCAGAACCGGGTCACCGACCATCGCATCTCGCTTACCCTTCACCGTCTTCCGGCGGTGCTCGAGGGAGATCTCGACGCGTTGATCGACCCGCTCACCACCCACTTTCAAGCCGAGCGCTTGCAGGAAGCGTCAAAGCTGGCGATCTCGAGCTGACGCCGTCCCCATGCGAGCCGCCGCGCCCCTCTTGCTAGCGCTGTTCCTGGGTAGCGCGGCGCCGGTGCGGGCCGGGGGACCGGCGCTCAGCGGGCGGGTGGTCGACCGGGCGGGCGAAGCGGCGCCCGGCGTACGGATCGCGCTGCTTCCGGTCCTGCCGCCGCGCCAGCAAGCCGCGCTCGAGCTCGAGGGCCGGGCACTTCCCGATGCGGTCGCGACCACGACGACCGACGATCTCGGACGCTACACTCTCGAGGCACCCGCGGCGGGGTTCTGGCGACTGGTCGCCCGAGCCGCGGGGATCGCAGCGCGAGAGCTGAGTTTCGCGCGTGAGCCGCTTCTCGAAGCAACGGTGCTCCCGACTCTCGAGCTCTCCGCCACGCGGCTGCTGGAAGTCACCGTTCGCGATCCGGGTGGACCGCCCGCCTCGAGAGCCTGGGTTCTCGCCTCGGTCGAAGACGGCCCGCTACGGTGGCGTGGCGAGCCCCGTTGGGACTGGCATCTGCCGCCGGCCACTACCGACGCGCACGGGCGGCTGCTTCTCGCGGTTCCCGAGGAGGCCGAGATCGAGCTGCTCGCAACTCATCCCGAGCACGTCGCGAGCGCCGAGGTCCGAACTCGCGGCCGAGCGGCTCATCTGGCGCTCGCCGCGGGCGCCCCTCGGACGCTCCGCGTCTCGGATGCCGCCGGCAAACCGCTGCCCGGCGTCGCGCTGAAGATCGGCGGTGCGGTCCGGCCAGCCGCTACCACCACCGACCGGAAAGGACGAGCGACCGTCACCGGCACCGTGGACGGGCTCGGGCTGCATCTCGTCCTCGCCGACGGACGAATCGTCCAGGTACGTCTCACCGAGAGCGAGGGCCTCGACGGGAAACCGTTTCGATTCGACGTGCCCGACGCCCTGACGCTCGCCGGCCGGGTCGTTGCCAGGGAAGGTCGCAGGCCGATCGCCGGCGCACTCGTCTACCCGCTGCACGCCCCCGGCCGTCACGTGAGCGCCGACCGTTCCGGCCGCTTCTCGCTCGCCGTCGAGAACCGGGCGGGCCTTGAAATCGGCGGCGCCGCAGTCGGCTATCTCGCCGAATCCATCCGCCGCAGACCCGGCCAGGCCGAGCCGCTCCTCGTGCTGCAGCCGTGTGGCGACCTCCCGGGCTTCGTGGAGAATGGCCGAGGCGACCCTTTGGCCGGCGTCGAGATCATCGCCGAGCCCCACGCGGAAGGCCCGCGCGAGGTGGGCAACAGCCTGCGCTATCCGATCCGGCGAGCAGTCAGCGACGACGACGGCAACTTCCTGCTGCGCCGTCTGCCGACCGAGGTCAGCTATCTCGTCACGGGACGCCTGGCCGGCTTCGCGGCCGCCGAGGAGGCGGGCCACGATCTGTCGGCGAGCGCCGCGGCCGGTGGCGTCTTCCTGGCGCTCGGTTCCGGCACCACCGTGGCCGGAGTCGTGATCGACAGCCGATCGCGTCCGGTGGCCGGTGCGACGCTTCATCTCGGCCGTGAGTTCGATGAGACCAACCGGATCGCGATGGCGGCACGGTCGAGGGAATCGGACGGCAGCTTCGATGGCACCACCGACGGCGAGGGGCGCTTCGAGCTCTCGTCGGTTCCGGCCGGCCGCTTTCAACTGGAGATCCGGGCGCCCGGGTTCGCTACCGAGATCGTCTCCGCCATCGAGATCGAGCCGGCCGAGAGCGTCGACCTCGGCCTGATCGAGCTGCCGGCGGGCTTCGAGCTGACGGGGACGGTCGTCGATCCCGACGGCGGTCCGATCGCCCGAGCCTCGGTGCGTTTTCAGGCGACGCCGACGGGCATCCGCCGCTCCTCCCCCGACGAGCTGCAGTTCACGACGAGCGACGGCCGTTTCGCGATCGCCGACCGCCGCGAGGGAGAGCTGCTCGACCTCTTGGTCGAGCGTGACGGCTTCGTCGACAAGCGAGTCCCCCGCGTCGCGGTACCGTCGGCGGAGGCTCTCGAGATCGAGCTCGAGCCCGCCGTCACCGTGCGCGGCACGGTGGAGGGAACGGACGGCGAGCCGATCCCCGGCGCCTATGTCGCCGTCGCCCGCGAAGGGGGTAGCGGCACCCCCGGCCGCCCGTTCGTCATTCCGCTCGCCGCCGGGACGACGGACGAGGCGGGCCGGTTCGCGCTCGAAAACGTCGAGCCGACGGTGGTCAGGCTCTCCGCCGAAGCGGCCGGCTGGCTACCCACCGAGGTCGGCGGGATCGCGCTCGCGATCGGACAGGAGCAGGAGGAGTACGAACTCGAGCTCGAGAGGGGGGCGACGATCGAAGGCCGGGTGATCCGCTCCGACGGCACGCCCGCGATGGGTGCCGCCGTCGAAGTGAAGAGGGAGCGCGGCACCTCGCGTCTGAGCCCGACGTTGGGGAGGACGACGACGGGCGGCGACGGTGGTTACCGACTATCCGGGGTCGAGCCCGGAAACCGGCTGATCAGCGCCTACTCCGAGAACGGCCAACGAGCTGCCGAGCAGCTCGACGTGAAGTCGGGAGTCAACAGGCTGGATTTCGTGATGCCGGCGGGGGTGGAGGTCTCGGGTCGAGTGCTCACCCGTGACGGTCAACCGGTCGCCGGTGCCCTGGTGTCGCTGCGAGCGAGGGGAGGCTACAGCCATTTCGAGCGCAGCAGAGAGGATGGCGCGTTCCGCATCGACGACGTCCAGCCGAACCAGCTGACGGTCACCGTCGAGCACTCCGACTACCCGACCACCTCCCTGCCCGAGCCGATCGAGGTGGCCGATTACCCAGTTCTCGGACTAGAGATCCGGCTCGGCGGCGGCAGCGATCTGGTCGGCCGGGTGACCGGCTTGGGGGAGACCGACCTGATCGGCCTGGGCGTCACCGCCTTCCAGCGGGCTTCTTCGATCTGGGAGAGAGGGATCGTCGATCGGGAGGGCGGCTACCGCGTCCGCGACCTGAGCGCCGGCCCCTGGGAGGTGTTTGCCCAGTCGGCGAGCGGCCAGAGCGTCACCGGTTCGATCGAGATCCTCCCGGGCGAGACCACGGCGGTACTCGATCTCGAGTTCGACGACGGTCTCGTCCTCACCGGCCGACTGCTGAAAAGGGGCTCTCCGGTCGGTGGCGCGCTGGTCTCGGCGGGCGGTCTCGACACCTCGTCGAACGGCTGGTCGGAGACCGACCATGAGGGCCGATTCAAGCTCAGTGGCCTGGAGGCGGGCCGTTATCGCCTGCGAGTGTCCGATTTCCGTACCGCTCTCTCCCACGCGGAGGAGATCGCGCTCGAGCGCGACGACGACATCGTGATCGACCTCGACGGTCTGGCCGTGGGCGGAACAGTCACCAGCGAACGGGGAGGCGGGCCCCTGCCCGGGGCGGTCGTCTCGCTCGAAGAGCTCGCTTCGAACGCGGACCCGACCTGGCGGAGAGTGGGCAAGACCGCGACGAGCGACGCCAACGGACGCTACAGCCTGTCCGAAGTCCCGGAGGGGAGCTATCGGCTGCGCGTCTCGAAATCGGAGTTCGGAACGCGGACGCTGAGTGTGGAGGTCGGAGACGCCTTCGACCTCGAGAGCGTCGACGTCGCTCTCGCCCCCGTCGAGGGAGTCACCCTGCGGTTGTCCTCGGAAGCGGTTCCCGGCGTCACCGCCGTCACGTTTGCGGTGCTCGACGCGCTCGGCGGCGTCGTCGCGTCGGGACGAGAGCCGGCGACCTCGGACGGACTCGTTCGCTTGGCGTCGGTTCCGGACGGCGATTGGACCCTTGTCGTGCGCGGCGGCGCCAGCGCTACCAGGTCGCTGCCGGCCCGAGCCCCGGCGGAGGAGATCGCCGTCCGGCTGGACGCGGCGGCGCGGCTGACGGTGAGAGTGAGTGAGCTGGTCGAAGACGCCTCCACCGCCGCCACCTTGCGGCTGCGGACCCCCACGGGACAGGGCTTCAAGAGTGTCCGTTGGGGTGGCGGCTCGCCCACCGAGTCGTGGCGGCTGTTCCGCGGCGAGACGACCCTCGAAGATGTCCCCGTGGGACGTTGGATCGTAACCGTCGACGGCACCGACGGTCGTAGCTGGGAGCGCACGGTCAACCTCGCGGCCGGCCTCAACGACCCCGTCACGTTCGACTAGCTACACTGAGCGGATGGGTTTGGTGATCGGTGATCTGCTGCGCGACGCCAGGCTCCGCTTGAGGGCGACGAGCCACGCTCCGGCCGCACGCGAGGCGGCGTTGATCCTCGCGCACGTCCTGGGGTGGACCGAGGCGCAGGTGATCGCTCGCGACGATCGCTTCCTCGAAGAGGAAGCGGCGACCCGCTACGAGGCGCTGCTCGCGCGTCGCCTCGCGGGCGAGCCGTACGCCTACCTGGTAGGCGAGCGCGAGTTCTACGGCCGCGTGTTCGCTGTCGACTCGCGAGTCCTCATTCCGCGACCCGAGACCGAGCACCTCATCGAGACGTGCCTTGCTCTCGACCTCCCGCCGGAGCCGAGGATTCTCGACGTCGGAACCGGATCGGGCTGCATTGGGGTGACCCTCGCGCTCGAAATTCCGGGCAGCTCGATCCTCGCCGTCGATCGCTCTCTCGCCGCGGCGGTCGTCGCCAGGGCCAACGCTCGCCGCCTCGCGGCGGCAACCGTGCGCACCGCCGTCGCCGACCTCACGAGGGGACTCTCGCTGGCCGTTTTCGACCTCGTCGTCTCCAATCCGCCTTACGTCGCGCCTCGGCTCGCTCCCGAGCTGTCGCCCGAGATCACCGACCACGAGCCCCACTCGGCGCTCTTTGCCGGTGGCGAAGGGCTCGAGGTCTACCGCCGGCTCTACTCCGAGCTCGCGGGGCTCGCACCGGACACGCCCTTCGTCTGCGAGATCGGCGACGGCCAGGCGGAGTCGCTGCTCGACCTCGCTCGAAGCTACGCGCTCGAGCCGGTGGAAGCCGCCCGGGACTTCGCGGGCATTCCGAGGGTCGTGGTGATAAACAAGAACTGATGGATCGCTTCGAGATTACCGGTCCCACTCGCCTCGAGGGCACCGTGACGGCGGCCGGAGCCAAGAATGCGGCACTCCCGGCACTGGCGGCGTCGCTGCTTGCCGATGGCACCGTGACCCTCTCCGGCCTGCCGGTCGTCCAGGACATCCGAACGATGTCGCGCCTGCTGGAGCACCTCGGTACCGAGACTCGATGGGACGGCGAGCGGTTGGCGCTCACACCGAGCGGGACGGCAGTCAAGGATGACGCCGACTACGACCTCGTCAAGACCATGCGGGCCTCGATCCTCGTCCTCGGACCGTTGATCGCCCGCCTCGGCCACGCCAAGGTCTCGCTGCCGGGCGGGTGCGCCATCGGGGTGCGACCGATCGATCAACACCTTGCCGGCCTCGAGGCGCTCGGCGCCGAGGTCACTCTCGAGCACGGTTACGTCAGCGCCCGGGCGGACCGGCTCGTCGGCAACCGCTTTCGCTTCGCCGCGCGCACGGTGACCGGCACCGAGAATCTGCTGATGGCGGCTTGCCTGGCGCGGGGAACGACGGTCCTCGAAAACTGCGCGTGCGAGCCGGAGGTCGTCGATCTCTCCCGCCTGCTCACCTCAATGGGGGCACAGGTCCACGGCGCCGGCACCGAGCGCATCGAGATCCAGGGAGTCGACCGTCTCGGCAGCGCCGAGCATCGGGTGATCAGCGACCGGATAGAGGGCGGAACCTACCTGATCGCCGCGGCGATCAGCGGCGGCGATGTTCGGCTCGCGGGAGCGCTGCCGGACGACCTCCGATCACTGCTGGACGTGCTCGAGGAGGTCGGCTGCCGGGTCGAGGCGGAGTGCTCCTCGATCCGGATCGCCGGCGGCGACGGCCTGCGGCCCTGCTCGATCGAGACCGCGCCGCATCCCGGTTTTCCCACCGATCTCCAGGCCCAGTACATGGCTCTCATGACCCAGGCCGAAGGGCGCTCCACCGTTCACGAGACGATCTTCGAGAACCGCTTCCAGCACGTTCCCGAGCTCAATCGCATGGGCGCCGCGATCCAGGTCGATGGCGGCCACGCTTGGATCGAGGGGCCGACGCCGCTGTCAGCCGCCAACGTGATGGCGACCGATCTGCGCGCATCGGCGAGTCTCGTTCTCGCCGGACTAGTGGCCGACGGCACCACCATAGTCGACCGCATCTATCACCTCGATCGCGGCTACGAGAGGATGGAAGAGAAGCTCAAGGCGCTGGGAGCCGACGTCGTGCGGGCGCAGGCATGATCCCCTGGTTCGCGCTGCTGTCCCTGACCGCGCCAGCGGTCGATGTCGCGCCCGATCCGCGCATCGAATGGGTGGAGCTCCAGCGGCAGGAACGATACGCCGAGGCTCAGAGCTCGATCGCGGGCTTCCTCGCGAGCGAGCCCGATTCGGCGAAAATCAACGCGAACTACCTGAACGGCCTCTTGCTGGCCAAGCTGGAGCGGCCGACCTCCGCCGCCGAGGCGCTGGCGGCGGCCGTCGAGGCCGAGCCCGAGATCGCCGGATGGGCTCGCTTCCGGCTGGCCGAGCTGGAGATCGGTCGCGGCCGCCCAGAGATCGCTGCCGGCCTGCTGGCGACCGCGCTCGGGAACCGACCGCCGGAGAGGCTCGCCGAGGCGGCGGCACGACTACTGACGCGCGCCCTCGAAGCGAGTGGCGATTGCCGGGTTCTGGCCGAGGCCGACGACTGGCCGCTGGCCAAGTCCGAACGCCGCGCTCTCGCCCTCGCCCGCGCCGGCTGCCTGCGTGCCACCGATCCTGCCGCTGCGGACGTCGAGCTCCGCGCTCTGCTGGCGGCGGACAGCTCCGACGCGGTCGCCTACGACGCGGCGACGCGGCACGCCGGGTCCGATGGGCCACCCGACCTCGAGACCGCGCTGGCGATGGCCGAGGCGTTCTTCGGCCAGCGGAGCTTCGAGCTTGCCCTCGACCACTTCGCCCTCGCGCTCGCCTCGATACCGGCCGACGAGCAGCCCGACTTCGACCTCCTCTACTCCATCGCTCGCAGCCACTTCTGGCTCGGTGACTACGAGCGCGCGGCAGAGCGCTTCGGCGAGCTGGCCGCGATCACCGACGACCCGGAGAAGCAGGCCGACGCCTTTTATCAACAGGCTCGATCGCTCGAGCTCGGGGGCCGATCGGCCGCCGCGGAAGCGGCGCTCGAAGCGGTGCGACGCGTCGATCCCACCGATCACTGGGCGGCCTCGGCACTCGTCTCCGGCTTGAGACTGGCGTGGATCGACGACCGCGAGACCGAGGCCCTCGCTCTTTACGACGCCCTGAGCAGCCGGCGCCGCTGGCGGGGTCCTCGTGCCCGAGCAGCGCTCTTCCTGGCGGCGAGCGACCTCTCCCTCGGTCGCGCCGATCGAGCCAGCGCCTGGCTCGAGGCGGTCGAGGCCACGCCCGGAACCCACATGCCCGAGCTTCGCTATTGGCAGGGACGGCGGGCCGAGCTCGAGGACCGAGCCACCGGCGCAGTGCGCGCCTACCTCGCGGCGCTGGGTGAAGACCCCTACGATCCGTGGTCGCTCGGCGCGCGCCTGCGGCTGGCGACTGGCCCTCTTCGGGCCGAGGCCCAGCGACTGGCCGGCACTCTGCCGGCCGGCGGACGGATCTCCGACCTCCGTCAGGCGTGGCTTCTGGCGCGCCCTGGAGCGGCCCGCGAAGAGGCTCTCGCCGCCCTGAAGCAGCAGCTCGAAGGAGACTCGAAGGCGCGAGAGTTCATGGCGCTCACCCCGGTCTCTACCGCGGCCTGGCCGTTGTGGACGGTTCCTCTCTCGGCACCGATCGACCGCCTGCTCGCGGTCGGCGACTGGCGATTCGGCCGCGACGCCGCGGTCAAGCACTTTCCATCGAGCTCCGACCGTCTGACCTTGACTCGAGTCCAACTCCTCTCCGAAGCGGGTCTGCAGCGCAGCGCCCTTCTGTCTGCCGAGCTCTTGATTCGCCGCGCCGCGGGCGAGGTTCCGCAGCCACTTTGGCCGGACGCCCTCCGTCAGGCGCTGTTCCCGCTCGCCTTCGGCGATCGGCTCGTCGTGGAGACGACCGATCGAGGCATCGACCCTCGTCTGCTGGCCGGGCTCATCCGTGAGGAGAGCCGCTTCGACGCCGGTGCCGTCTCCCGTGCGGCGGCGCGCGGCCTCACCCAATTCGTGCTGCCCACCGCCCGTCGGATCGGCCGGGATCTGGGCCTCGCTCCGATCGAGGCGGGCGACCTGTTCGATCCCGCTCTCGCAATCCGGCTCGGCGCCGCCTATCTGGATGAGCTCGGCCGACGCTTCGGTCCCCGCCCCCACCAGATTCTCGCCGCCTACAATGCGGGGGAAGCCCAGAGCGAGCTATGGCGCGGCTACTGCGTCAGCGACGATCCGGAGGAGTTTCTCACCAAGATCGGCTTCCGTGAGACTCGCGGCTACGTGCGCAAGGTGCTGCGCTCGTATGCCGTCTACCGTGAGCTCTTCCCGGTGCTGCCGACGACGTTCTCGGGGATCGAACCCTCCACCTGATCGAAGTAGTCTTCGACGTCGGCATCGCGTCTCAGTTCCTGCGTCCAGAGCACGATCTCCTCGTTGAGCCTCTGCTCCTTGAGCAGCGAGCGGATGTCCTCGCGAACGTCTTGGAGCTGGGGCACCGCCGCGCCCCGGCGCTCGAGCTCCGGCACCAGCGTCTCCTCATAGTAGGCGCGGATGTCGTCGAGAGCGACGAAAACTCGGGGACCGAGCCGCTCGTTGACGTAGGACAGCACCATCAACTGGCGGGCGACGAGCTGGCGCAGGCTGTCGGCGTCGAGTCCCAGCTGCTCGAGCCGACTCTCGAAAGCCGCCTGCGAGGGGAACCGCTTTCGGATCGCGTCGAAGCCGGCCTCGACCCCCTCGGCGGGAAGCTCGACGAACCCGTAGTTGTCGATCTCGTGGAAGCGCAGGCGCTGTTCGACCAACTCGTCGACCGCTCGCCGACGGAGTTGGAGCTCGCCTTCGCCCGGTCGACTCTCGACGAGCCCGAGGGCGAGTACCTGCTCGACCTCCGACTGGAGGATCGGATCCTCGTCGACCACCGCCAACACGCGGTCGATAAGCTCGGGTTGGGCCGCGAGCGGCGCCGCGGCGAACAGAAAGGCCGCCACGACGGGGGCCGGGGAAAGGAGCCGAGTCGTCATCGACGACGGATCTTAACAGCCTGCTAACATCCCTCGGCCTTCCCCCGCGACTCCCTTTCCGACCGCATGTCCGGCACACTCTTCGTCGTTTCGACCCCGATCGGCAACGTCGCCGATCTCTCGCCGCGCGCCCGTGAGCTGCTCGCTCGAGCCGCCCTCATCGCCTGTGAGGACACCCGCCACACCGGGCGGCTGCTCGCCCGCTGCGGCATCGAAGCCCGGCTGTTGTCTCTCCACGAGCACAACGAGGCGGAGCGGGTGCCGGGACTCCTCGCCCGGCTCGAAGACGGTGACGACGTGGCGCTGGTGAGCGACGCCGGCACACCGTTGCTTGCCGACCCCGGCTTCCTGCTGGTCAGGGCGGCGGCCGCCGCCGGGATCGAGATCCAAGCGGTCCCCGGACCCTCGGCGATCCTCGCGGCGCTGGCGGTCTCCGGCCTGCCGCCGTATCCGTTCACCTTCGCGGGCTTCCCGCCGCGCAAACCGGGCAAGCGCGAGTCGTTCTTTCGGTGGCTCGGCGAGCTCGGTCACACCGCCGTCCTCTTCGAATCGCCTCATCGGCTCCCCGCGACCTTGGCGACCGCCGCGAAGGTCCTCGGTCCGAGGCCGGCGGTGCTCTGCCGGGAGCTCACCAAACTTCACGAGGAGACCCTCCGCGGCACCCTCCCCGAGATCGCGGCGGCGATCGGCGAACGAGCACGCGTCAAGGGGGAGCTGGTGTTGGTGATCGGCAAGCCGGTCGAGACACCTTTCTTCGCCTGAATCCGTCGGGCGCGGGCCGGCACGAGAACCAGTAACCATCCAACCGGGGGCACCGGTCTCCCGGCTACACGGTGGCAGGCGAGGTTGCGCGCTCGATCCAGCAGCCCCCGAGCACGCGGCTGCCGTCGTAGAAGACGGCGGCCTGTCCCGGGGCGACGCCGCGTTGGGGCTCGGCGAAGTCGACCACGGTGCTTCCGTCATCGAGAGCGCCGACCGTCGCCCGCACCCCGCCGTGCCGCGATCGGATCTTGACCGTCGCCGCGAGCGGACCGTCCGGTGGAGGGCCGATCCAATGGGCGGCGCCGCCGACCAGGCCGGGGGCCAACAGCTCCTTCGCCTCGCCGACCGTCACCTGGTTGAGGTCCGGCTCGACCGACAGCACATAGAGCGGGCTGGTGCTGGTCAGTCCGAGGCCTCGACGCTGGCCGACCGTGTAGCGGTAGTACGGTTCGCCACGACCGAGCTCGGCGCCGCTGCGATCGACCAGCCGGCTGGGCTCACCGGGTCCCGGATTCCTCCCGCCACGAAGCACAGCTCCATGCTCTCCCCCTTCTCCGCCACCGACAGCTCCGCCGTCCGGGCCAGCTCGCGAATCTCGGCCTTGGTCCTGTCTCCGAGCGGGAAACGCGACACCGCGAGCTGCTCCTGAGTGAGCTCGAAGAGGTAGTAGCTCTGGTCCTTGTCGGCGTCCACCGCGGCGTGCAGCTCGAGGCCGACCGGCCCCTCGACGATTCGCGCGTAGTGACCGGTGGCGATCCGCTCAGCACCGAGCTTGCGGGCGCGATCGACGAAGCGATCGAACTTGATGAAGGTGTTGCAGCGGGTACAGGGGATCGGGGTGCGCCCCGCCAGATAGCCGTCGACGAACGGATCGACCACCTGGCGCCGGAAGTCCTCCTCCATCTCGATCGTGTAGTGCGCAATGCCGCACTGCTGCGCCACCCGCCGCGCGTCCCCGAGATCGAGGGCTCCGCAACAGCGCCCGTTGGCGCTCACCTCCGACTGATCCCAGAGCAGCATCGAGAGGCCGATCACCGTCGGGTCCTCTCGCGACAGCAGCCATGCCGCGACCGATGAGTCGAGGCCGCCGCTCATCGCCACCGCCAGGCGGCCGCTCACGAACCCGATCCCGCCAAGCGCAGCCGGCGCAGCTCGCTCACCTCTTCGCCGACGGCCTCGAGCAGACGCCCGGCGACCTCCTGCGGCGTGTCCTTGCCGAAGCTGATTCGTAGCGACGCGAGGGCCTCGTCGTCGGAAACCCCCATCGTCCGCATCGTGGGACTGATCTCGACCTTGCCCGAAGAGCAGGCCGAGCCGGTCGACACGGCGAAGCCGCGCAGGTCGAGTCGCACCATCAACGCCTCGCCATCGGCACCCAAGAAGGCGGCGTTCGTGGTATTCGGCAGACGCGGCGCCGCGCTCGCGTGGATCTTGACGTCGGGGATCGCCCCGAGGCCGTCTTCGAAGCGGTCGCGCACCGCGGCCATCCGCGCGGCCCAATCCGGCAGCTCGTCGCGAGCCAAGCGGGCGGCAGCGCCGAAGCCGACGATCGCGGGCACGTTGACGGTGCTCGCTCGGCGACGGCGTTCCTGGCTTCCGCCGATCAGAAGCGGATGGAGGTCGGCTCCCCGCCTCACCCACAGCGCAGCCGCACCCAGGGGGCCGTAGAACTTGTGAGCACCGATCGTCAGGTAGTCGACCCCGAGGTCGACGACCGAGACCGGGATCTTGCCCACCGCCTGGACGGCGTCGCACAACACCCGGACGCCGCGCTCGCGGGCGAGCGCCGCGACCTCGGCGACCGGTTGCAGGCTCCCGATCTCGTTGTTGGCGCGCATCAAACAGGCCAACCGCGTGTTGTCGCGCAACGCCTCTTCGAAGGCCGCGACCTCGATCACCCCCGAGACGGTCGATCGAACCCTGGTCACCTCGAAGCCGCGCCGCTCCAAACGCGCGGCGGCCTCGGTGACCGAGGGATGCTCGAAGCCCGCGATCGCGAGATGTCCACCGTCGTGGTTCGCGGCGATCGTCTCGAACACCGTGTTGTTGGCCTCGGTGCCGGAGGAGGTGAACACCAGCTCGGCGGGCGCGCCGCCGAGCAGTCGGGCGACCTCGTCGCGCGCCGCCTCGACCGCCTCCCGCGCCCGGCGTCCGAAGGCGTGAACCGAGGACGCGTTGCCGGTCGTCTCGAGCCACGGCATCATCGCCTCGCGCACCCTCGGTTCGAGAGGAGTCGTAGCGTTGTAGTCGAGATAGGTCCCGCTCATGACGGGGGGATTCTATGCGCTGCAGGCTCGCAGAGCCGCGAAATAACTCGCGGGAGCCTGTCGTTATAGCCAACGGCTCCAACTCCCTTGCTAGGATCGCCTTCGATGTCTCGTTCCCGTCTCCCGATCGTGGCCGCGCTGGTTCTGGCGCTGATGCTGCCGGCCTTCGCCGAGGCCAAGAAGCCCGAAACCGACCAACTGCCCGAGCGGTACGAGGCATGGCTCGACTCGGTGAGGCTCATCATCTCCGACGAAGAGATCGATTCGTTCCTCGCGATCGAGGAGGACTACCAGCGCGACGCCTTCATCGAGCGCTTCTGGCGGATACGCGACCCCTACCCCGACACCGCCCGCAACGAGTTTCGCGAGCGCTGGGAGCAGCGGGTCAGCGAGGCGCGGCTGCGCTTCGGGTCGACCGTCTCCGACCGGGCGCGAATCCTGCTTCTCAATGGCACGCCGGACGCCATCGTGCCCATCAACTGCTCCGATCTGTGGCCCGCCGAAGTCTGGTTCTACGCTCGCGCCGAGACCATCGGTACGGAGGTGCTTCTGCTGTTCACCAACCACTGGGGCTCGGGCAGATGGCGGCTGTGGCAGGCCGGAGCCCTCGGCGACCTCCTCCGCTTCGGCGGCGTTCGCTCGAGCGACGCCGAGCTCCTCCAGGCAGTACGAAACAGCTGCTCCTTCAACGAACAGGAGGCGATGTTCGCGGTATTCAACTTTGTCCGCAGAGCCGGCGGCCAGATGGGCTACGTGGGGCTCACCGCCGAGATGCAGGAGAGTCCCGAGACGCCGAGCGGCGAGTGGGTCGCGACCTTCCACGCTTACTCGACGCAGCTCGGGGAGACGATCGAGCGGTTCCCAGTCGAGCTGTCGGTCACTTTCCCCGGCCGCCGGCAGAGCCGCACCGTCACCCACGTGCTCGCCACGATTCCCAAGGCCGCGGTCGGTCAGGCCGACCTCGCCGGACACCGCTCCTACAACCTGCTGGCGACCGGCGAGATCCTGCGCGGCGACCGGCTGTTCGAAAACTTCCGGTACCGCTTCAATCTGAGCGACGCGGAACTGCCCGGCGAGCAGCTACCGCTGGTTCTCGAGCGGACCCTGAGGCCCGGTGACTACACGCTGATCGTCAAGTTCGAGGACCTCAACAGCGACAAGGCCCAGCGGATCGCCAGACAGATCACCGTGCCGGAGGTCGACAAGCTTCCGCCGCCCATCGAGGACGAGGCGACGCGGCTACTGTTCGAGGAGGCGAACCGCGTCATCTCGACGACCGACACCACCATCGCCCTGGTAGAGCCCTACGGGCAGCTCCACGCCGGGCTGCTGCGGATCGACGCCTTGACGACCGGATCGGACATCGATCACGTCACCTTCATGATGGAGACCAAACCGATCCTCACCAAACGGCAGCCGCCGTTCAGCGTCGAGCTCGATCTCGGCGACATGCCCCGGATGCGCACCTTGAGCGCCGTCGCTTACGACGCGCTCGGCGAGGAGCTCGCCCGCGACCAGCTGATGCTGAACGCCAGCTCGCACCGCTTCGACATACGCTTGATCGAGCCTCGCCGCGGCGCCAAGTACGAGCGGAGCCTTCGCGCCGAGGCCCGAGTCGAGGTCCCCGAAGGAAGAGTCGTCGAGCGCGTCGAGTTCTATCTGAACGAGACCGAGATCGCGACGCTCTTCCAGCCGCCGTGGGTGCAGTCGATCCTTCTGCCTCCCGGGGAGGAGCTCGTCTACGTGCGGGCGGTCGCGTTCCAGCCGGATGGCAACTCCACCGAGGACCTCGTCTTCGTCAACGCGCCGGACTACCTGGAGGAGGTCGACATCCAGTTCGTCGAGCTCTACATCGCCGTGCTCGACCGCGACCGGCGGCCGGTCGACGGTCTCGCCGAGACCGACTTCGCGGTCGAAGAGGACGGCGTCGAGCAGCAACCGATGCGCTTCGACAAGGTGTCGAACCTGGCGATCCACGCCGGCATTCTGCTCGACACGTCGGCCTCGATGGAGGAGAGTCTCGAAGACGCCAAGCTGGCGGCGCTCGCCTTCTTCGAGCAGAGCATCACGCGCAAGGATCGGGCGACGCTCGTCACCTTCAACGACGTCCCGTTCCTCGCCACCAAGTTCACCAACCGGATGCCCGACTTGGGCAAAGGGCTTGCGGGGCTCAAGGCGGAGCGCGGTACCTCGCTCTACGACAGCCTGATCTTCGCCCTCCACTACTTCAACGGCATCAAGGGGCAGCGGGCGTTGATCGTCCTCTCCGACGGCCAGGACGAGAGCAGCCGCTTCAGCTTCGAGGACACTCGCGAGTATGCCCAACGGGCCGGCGTCGCGATCTACGCCATCGGCCTCAAGCTGCCGGCCAAGCTCCGTGACGCGCGCAAGAAGCTCACCAAGATCGCCAAGGAGACCGGCGGCCGCTCGTTCTTCGTCGACGACTCCTCCGAGCTTCCGGCGATCTACGACGTCATCCAGCACGAGCTCCGCTCGCGCTACTACCTCGCCTACCAGTCGACCAACACGTCGCCGAGCGAGGAGTTCCGGTCGATCGAGGTCGAACTGTCGCAGCGCGATCTCGAGGCCAAGACGCTGCGCGGTTACTACCCTTGAGCCAGCTGATCCTCGCCTCCGGATCGCCCCGGCGGCGCGAGATCCTCTCGAGGCTCGGTTTCGAGTTCGAGGTGCGCCCGGTCAACATCGACGAGCAACGGCTCGCCGGGGAGAGCGCGCTGGCCTACGTCGAACGCTTGGCGAGGGCTAAGGCGAGCGCCGACGTCCGCTCCGGAGAGCTCGTCCTCGCCGCCGACACCATCGTCGAGCTCGATGGCGAGCTTCTCGGCAAGCCGCGCGCCGCCGAGGAGGCAGCAGCCATGCTGCGGCGACTCTCGGGTCGCCGACACACCGTCTCGACCGGCGTCGCGGTCGCCGACGCCGATCGCGACACCCTGGCCCACGAGGTCGTAACTACCGCCGTCTCCTTCCGGCGGCTGAGCGACGACGAGATCGACTGGTACGTCGCCAGCGGCGAGCCTATGGACAAAGCCGGCGCCTACGCCATCCAGGGGCTCGGCAGCTTCTTCGTCGAGGGCATCGACGGCAACTACTCGAACGTCGTGGGGCTCCCCGTCCCCGCCGTCCACGCACTCCTCACCCGCCTCGGCGCCGCCGAGCTGCTCCCGACCTCGACCTCGCGCGGCTAGCCCGCGTCCTTGCGCACCGCGACCTTGTGGGTGCGCACGTAGTAGAGCTGGTAGATGCCGAAGACGATCAGCACGGCGCCGATCACGTAGTGGATCGGGCCCGAGAAGACCATCAGAAGTCCACCCGCGACGACATCGACGACCCCGGACGTGTTGATCAGAGCTCCAGTCGGCGGATCATGATCGCCGATGCTGACACCGTTACTCATGAGACTCTCCTCTCATTGCCGGCGGGTGCTTCGCCGGCAGTCGCACCTGGTTGGCTTTCACGAATAGTACCCGAAGGCTCTCATCAGGGCGAACCGACGAGAACGAACGGCGCCCAGTAGTATGGATGGGCCTGGACACCTGCCGCTATCTGCTCGAGCTTGGCCTGACGCAGCGCCTCCGCCATGCCGGCTCCGGCACTCAGCCGCCGGTAGAAGCCCACCATCAGCTCAGCGGTCGAAGCGTCCTCCACCGCCCAAAGGCTGACCGCGACCGCGTCCGCACCGGCGTAGAGGAAGGCGCGGGTCATTCCCAGCAGCCCCTCACCGCGCACCTGGCGGCCGAGAGCCGTCTCGCACCCCGACAGCACGACCAGTTGGGCGTCCAGCTCCAGCTCGAAGATCTCGTGTGCCTGGAGCAGCCCGTCGTCGCCGGCGGTGTCCGCGGTCAGGAGAAGAGCGGAGAGTGCGGGCTCGTCGTTGTCGATCACGGCGTGCGCCGCCAGGTGCACGTAGCGAGCGTCGCGCACCGCCGTTTCCTCACGGAACCGACGCTCGGTCGCCTCGGAGCCGAGGAACATCTTCACCCGGGTGGCATCGAAGAGCTCGGCGATCGACTCGACCTCGGATCGAGCCCCGGCAAGTCTGCGCCACTGCCACGAGTCACGATCCCCGAGGCCCCTGAGGATCGGCCCTTCGCCCACCGTCGTCTCGCGAGCCGCCGGTAGCGCGGGGTCGGCGAAAGCGGCGAGATCGAAGCTCGAAACATCCACCGACGACTCCCGCCTCTCGAGCACTCCGAGGGTCGTCGCCGAAGGGAGGTACGACACCGCCCATTTCGCCAGAAGATACTCTTCGGCACGCTCCCCGCCTGCCGGCAGCAGTAGTGCCTCGAACGGTAGGTAGTGGAGCAGCCCGTCCGGCGAGATCAGGAGATGGGAGCGGTCGACGAGGAGCCGCTCCACGGGAGCTAGCAGCTCGAGGTAGAGCTCGGCCGCCACCGCGCGGTAACGGCCCATCGCGCGACGCCCCGGGCGCTCGAGATGGGCGCGCACCTCTTCGATCAGCGGACGCAGCCTCTCTTCCGAAGCGATCCGTTCGAAGGCGAGCTGAGATGAGGTGACGACAAATACGTACGAGCCGCGCTCGCCGAGAACGAAACTGACGAACGCCTGCCCGGGCTCGAGGAGAGCTTGGGCTTCGGCGACGTCGAGCGGCTCGGGGTAGACCAACCGGTCCCATCGCGGATCGGACAACCGAATCTCCCTTTCGAGCGCCTGCCGCTCGCGGTTGAGCTCCCGCACGTCGCTCTTGAGCTCGTCGGTGCGCTCCGCATCGAGCTCCGCCTGGCTCAATGCTCGGGTCAACGACCGTTGGGCCGCGGACAGGCGGCCCGCAAGGTCGTTTCGACGGCTTCGCAGGTCGTCTGAGAGGTCCTGGATGAGGTCGGCCTCGGACTCGATCAACAGCTCGACGAGACTGCGGGCGCGCGAGCGCTCGGCGACGACGAACGCCTGCTCGGCATAACCTTGGCGGGGGAAGCGACGATCGAGAGTCTCCAGAATGTCGACGAGCAGAGTGAAGTCGCGCTGGCTGCGAGACATCAGGCCGGCTCGCAGATCGGGCTCGACCACGCCCCGCTTCAACGACTCGACCGTGGCCAGCGCGACGCTCACCTCTCGTTGGGCCGCTTCCGGATCACCGGAGTCGAGGAGAAACCGGGCGTGCCGTGCCCGCGCCGCGGCCTCCTGAAACGGGTCGCCGACCAGTCTCGCCAACGCCACGGCTTCGGCGAAGTGCTTCGAAGCGCGCTCGCTCCGACCGAGCTCGGCCAGGGCTCGTGCCAGCTCTCGATGGGCGGACAGCTGACCGGGTCTGTCCGACAGCTCCTCGAGCAGGGCCAGCGCCCTTGCGAGGAGCTCCGCGGCGGCCACGGCGTCCCCCTCGTCCTGGCGAAGGCGCCCTAGGCCATACGAGCTGTAGGCTTCGCCTGCCCTGTTCTCGGCCGCTTCACTTCGCTCTCGCGCCCGCCGGAAGAAGTCCTGCGCTTCGGGGTCCCCATCCTCCCTCAGCAGCTCGCCGATGGTGATCAGCGCCCAGATCTCGTCGGTGACGGAATCCGCGGCAATCGCCGCATCGAGCGCCTTCGCCAGATACTCGATCGCCCGGCGGCGGTGCCCCAGGATCCGATAGATCGCGCCGAGATTGCTACCGATGTTGGCCTGCCAACGGATGTCGCCCAGTCGCTCGGCGATCTCCAGCGCGGTCTGGTAGTCGTCGATCGCCGAACGCAGATCGCCCACTCCCTTGCGCAGAACGCCGCGGTTGTTCAGCACCCGCATCTCCTGATCGGTGTCCCCCAGGCGGCGGGCCAACGCCAGCGCTTCCTCGGAAAGCTCGAGTGCGTCCGAGTAGCGGCCGAGCGACCGGTAGACGGCTCCGAGATTGGACAGGGTGTTCGCTCGCTCGTCCAGGCGACCGGCACTCGCACCGATCGCGAGCGAGCGCTCGAACGCTTCGACGACGCGTTCCATGTCCCCCTCGTAGTAGTAGTAGCCGCCGAGGTTGTTCCAGCTCAGCGCCTCGATTCTCAGGTCTCCGACCCGACGGGCGAGGTCCAACGCCTCCTGAAAGAGGGCGTGGGCGGCCGCTCGCTCTCCCCTACCGAGCAACAACCCGCCGTATCCGTCGAGAGACTCGGCCAGCTGCGCCTTGTGAGCCGTGAGGCGGAGTCGCGCGATCGACTCGCGATGGAGCTCCTCGGCAATCTCGTTCTCTCCCGTCCGCTCGTGACAGAAGGCGAGCTCGCGGAGCACGCGGCCGCCCCATTCGGGGGAGACGTCGGCGGTCAAAAGCTGGGCGGCGGCGGTCAGGAGATCGGCCGCCGCGGTGAGGTCCTCTTCGGTGCTCCCCTCCTTGAGGCGCAGCGCCTCGGCGCGGAGCGCCAACGCCTCGAGAAGCGCGCCGTCCTGCGGGCGAGCCCGACGCGAACGCCGGCCGGTCTCCACAAACCTGGTCGCCTGTGAAGAGAACGGCGTGATGCGCAGCTGATGGATTCCCTCGACGTCGGTGACGAGCGCGACGACCTCTCCGAGCCACGGTTTACCAGGAAGGTCACTCGATGCGACAACTCGCCCTCTCGGGTCGCTCACCTCGACAGAGACGTCCCCTTCGAGCTGCTCGATCTCGATCTCGAAATAGTGATTGGCCGGAAGATGAATGGACTCTCTCAGCGCTTTGCCGGCCGAGAGTTTCGTCGGCGGCGACGCCTCGGCCACGCGCCGCGTCGCGGGCACGGCCGAGCCTCCGACCCAGCCCGCGCAGAGCGCGATGACCAATCCCCTTTGCCAGTTGATTCGCACGGTTGTTCCCACCCGGCGGGATCGATGCCGGACAGTAGGACAGGCGGCTCGTGAGCCCTTTTGTTACCGGCTCAATCGCCGTACTTGATCGGCTCGCCCAGCTCGTGCAGCGAAAAGTTGGCCATGATCTGGTGACCGTTGAAGTCGAGGACGCGGATGTCTTCGACTCCCCGGAGGTCTGCACTGACGCTCTCGTAGGAGTCGGGGTAGCGGCTCGCGACCGCCGCGCGATCGACGGCGTAGGCGATGAACTTGTCGATCCCCTTGTAACGCAGCTTCGCCACGAGACGATCGTCGGTCACCTCGTCGTAGGTCGACAGGACGAGGATCGGGCCGGTACCGGTGAAGATCAAATAAGCGCGGGGGTCTGAGCTCATGGCCTGGCAATCTCCTCTGCCGGGAGCTTACCGGGTGGCGGTATGCTGTCAAGGATGACGAGGGACGCGGTTGCCGATCCGACCGCGCGTGCCGAGGATCGACCGACAGTCGTTCTCGTCCGCACGCAGGAACAGGGCAACCTCGGCTCGACGGCGCGTGCGATGGCCAACATGGGGCTCTCCAAGCTCATCCTCGTCGCGCCGCGAGAGCCGATCGGCCCGACCGCCCGCGCCTTCGCGGTCGGCGCCGGCCACGTCCTCGACGGCGCGCGGCTCGTCGACGACCTGGAGAGCGCGCTCGCCCCGTTCCAGCGGGTGGTCGGGACCACCTCGACCCGAGGCCGCACCATCGACGCTCCACCGATCTCCCCTCGGGAGCTGCCGCCGGTGCTCGCCGATGATCCGCCCTACACCTCGACGGCGCTGGTCTTCGGTCCCGAGGCGTCCGGACTCAAGCTCGAGGAGCTGAGCCTCTGCTCGCCGTTGGTGCGCATCCCCTGCTCGCCGGTCCAGCCGACCCTCAACTTGGCGCAGGCGGTCTTGATCCTCAGCTGGGAGCTGGCGATGGCCTCGCGCGCGGAGCCGGCCGACTCCGCGGCCCGATCCACGGTCCGCCCAGAACTCGCCGCCGCGCACGAGATCGAAGGCCTCTTCGATCAGCTTCGCCCCCTCCTCGCCGAAGTCGGGTTCGACCGCGACGGATCCTTCGAATCCGTCATGCGAGACTTGCGCTCGTTGGCGGCGCGCGCGTCGCTCACCGAGCGTGAGGTCCGCATCCTTCGCGGGATCTGCCGCAGGACCCGTGGGGCGCTCGATCACCGCTGATTCGGACGAGGGCCCGGGACGCGTTCGACGGCGTCTCTGTTGATAAGCTGCCAACCTCTGATGATCGCCGGCCAGACTACCTCCGCCGTCTCTTCGAGTCTCGCGCGCACGCCGGTCGTCGGCGTCGTCCGAACCGACTCGACCTCCGTGGCGCGCGAGCAAGCGTGCGCCCTGATCTCCGCCGAGCTCGAGCTCGTGGAGATCACCTTTACCGTACCCGACGCCGGCGAACTGGTGCGCGAGCTCCAGACCGTGAGAGGTGAGTCGGCTCCTCCCTGGATCGGCATGGGGAGCGTGACGACTCGCGCCCGCGCCGAGGAGGCGGTGGCCGCGGGGACCGACTTCATCGTGTCTCCCAACGCTTCGGCGGAGGTCGCGAGGGTCGCTCGCGAGGCGGGGTGCTACCTGGTCATCGGGGCGCTCACGCCCACCGAGATCGTTGAGGCCCACGAGCTCGGAGCGGACCTCGTCAAGGTCTATCCGCTGCCGGCGGTCGGCGGCAGCAGCTATCTCCAGGTGGTCCGCGGTCCACTCTGGGACATCGAGATGCTCGCCGCGGGCGGCTTCGAGGTCGACGAGATTCCGGCTTATCGTGCAGCCGGCGCGCGGGCCTTCGGGATGGCCGCACCGCTTCTGCTCGACGGCGGCGGATCCCCGCGTGAATCGGTGGCGCGAGCGGTGGCTCTGGCACGAGGAGACGACGGATGACACCCAGCAGCCCCCCGCGTCACATCGTTTTCGACAAGACTCCGGAGATCTTCGCCACCGACAGCGGCGGCGCTTTCTGGCTGCCGCTCCAGGTCGACAACCAGCCGCACATCGAGACCCACGCCTACGACGAGGTCCGGTTGATGGTCTCGCTCTGGTATCCGTCGCAGCAGCGCACGATCGACCTCGATCGCGCCTACGTCGAGCTGCGGGGCCTGATCGATCCCACCGATGATCACTGGTGCAAGCTCGCCGAGATCGAGCCGGTAGTCCCGGCCTACAAGGCAGGCGCCGCCTTCGACGGCTGGATCGTCCTTCCGATCTTTTCAACCCGCAGCGCCTTCGCGCTGGCGGGAAGCGGTTTTGCGACCCGCGCCCGCCTCCAGGCCCGCGCGAGCGCCTATTTCGTCTCCTAGAGGAGCGACCCTTTGCGACATCTCCGGTTTCTCTCCGCGCTGGCGCGTGAGGCCGATACCAAGATCGTGCTGCTGGTGCTCGACGGCGTCGGTGACGTCCGCACCGCCGCCCAGCCCCAATCCGCCCTCGACCTCGCCACGACGCCGAATCTCGACGCTCTCGCGGTCGCCGGCGCGCTGGGCCGACTCACCCCGATCCTGCCGGGAGTCACTCCGGGCTCGGGCCCCGGCCATCTCGGCCTCTTCGGCTACGACGCCTCCGAGCCCGACTTCGACATTGGCCGCGGCGTGCTCGAGGCGCTCGGACTGGGCCTCGACTTCGGACCCGAAGCGCTCACCGCCCGCGGCAATTTCGCTACCGCCGACGACGACGGCAACTTGACCGATCGGCGAGCCGGCCGTATTCCCACCGAGGAATGCCGGCGGCTCTGCGCCAAGCTCGACGACGCAGTCGATCGGGTGGAGGGGGTCACCGTCCAAGTCGAGCCCGGCGAGAGCCACCGTTTCGTGCTGATCCTGAGAGGCGAGGGTCTCAGCGCCGAGCTCACCGACACCGACCCCCAGCAGCTCGGCGTTCGACCTCTACCGGTTGCGGCGGCGAGCCTCAACGGCGAGGCGACGGCAGCCCGGGTCGCCGCCGTGATCGAGCGGCTGCACAAGGTGCTGGCGGACGAGCCGCGGGCCAACCGAGTGCTGATGCGCGGCTTCTCCAAGCTTCCGGACATCCCCCAGCTCGGCGACCTGTACCGAATGCGATTCGGCGCTTTCGCCGGCTACCCGCTCTATCGAGGCGTCGCCGCCGCGTGTGGGATGGAGGTCGTCGAATGTGGCAAGCATCTCGACGAGGTGGTCGACGCGGTGAGGCCTCGATGGCAGGACTTCGACTTCTTCTTCCTCCACGTCAAGCAGACGGATGCCGCCGGGGAGGACGGCAACCTACGCGCCAAGGCGGACGTCGTGGAGGAGGTCGACCGTCACCTGCCGGGCCTGCTGGCGCTCGAACCGGACGTCCTGGCGGTCACCGGCGACCACTCGACGCCGGCGTTAATGAAGGCGCACTCCTGGCATCCGATCCCTCTCTTGATGCGCGGGCCGCTGGTCTTCGTCGACGACACGACGGCCTTCGACGAAGGGCAGGCGGTACGCGGACACCTCGGCCTGCTGCGCTCGCGCGAGCTGATGGGAATGCTACTCGCCCATGGCGATCGACTCGCCAAGTTCGGCGCCTGAGGAGAGACCGGAGCGAATCCTGCCGGTAAACGGGGGACCTTGCCCCCGGGGGATCTAGCGGAAACCTCGTCGCAGCTCTTGCCGGAAGGTCGCGAACGCCTCTTCGCCGTAGAGACAGACGACCACCCGGTCGAGCTTGGTGCCGCCCTGGAGGTA
>CALZKB010000031.1 GCA_945787575.1 Thermoanaerobaculia bacterium
CCCTCTACGGCGAGCTGCATCGCTACATCCCCGTGCTGGCGAGCCGCAAGGGCTTCCGCGTCGGCGAGCTCGCCGTCGAGCATCACCCTCGGGTTCACGGTGCGAGCAAGTACGGGTGGGATCGCTACTACAAGGGGATGCTCGACCTGATGACCGTGCTCTTCCTCACCCGATACACCCGGCGACCGCTCCATCTGTTCGGGGCGATCGGACTCGGGTGCGTGGGGGTCGGTTTCGTTATCAACACCTACCTGGCCATTCGTTGGAGCCTCGGCGAGACGCTGTCGAATCGACCGCTCCTCCTCCTCGGTATCCTGCTGATGCTGGTGGGAATCCAGGTTCTGACGACCGGTCTGATCGGCGAGATGATCACTTTCAAGAACTTCCGCCGCGAGGACAGCTACAGCGTGAAGGAGCGGATCGAGTAGCCCGCGGTGAACATCCTCTTCCTCACCCAGACGTTCCCCCGTACTCCCGTCGACACCTCAGGCCCCTTTATTCGCGACCTCGCGAAGGGGCTCGTGGAGCACGGCGATGCGGTGACGGTGCTCACACCTCACGCCGAGGGCGTGGCACCGCGCTGGGAGGAGGGTGGCGTAGACGTTCGCTCGTTCCGGTACGCCCCCGAGGGAAGCGAGGTGCTCGGCTACAGCCGCAGCCTCAACGCCGACGAGAAGGTGCGGATCAAGGCTGGCCTGATCACGCCGCTCTATCTGAGGGGCGCCCGTCGCGCGGTCGCGACGGTGCTCGACGAAGGACCTTTCGAGATTCTCCAGGGCCATTGGGTCGTTCCCAACGGCCTCGTCGCCGCGCGCTTCGCAGATCGTCTCGTGGTGGGCACCGGCCTTCACGGCAGCGACGTCTTCATGGCCGAGCGGCCGATCGTCCGCAGCCTCGTCGGCCGAGCGCTCGGCAGATGCTCGTTCCTTACCGGCTGCTCTCAGGAGCTGGTGGCGCGGGTCTGCGCGCTCGGGTTCCCCGAGGAGCGGTCGCGGGTGATCCCCTACGGGGTCGACATCGACGCCTTCAGTCCGGAGGGGAGCGACCGAACCGGGTGGCGCGAGAAGCTCTCGATCCCGGAGGATGCCGTGCTGCTGTTGTCGGTGGGGCGGATGGTGAGCAAGAAAGGCTACCAGGTCCTGCTGCCGATTCTGCCCGAGCTCCTCGAGCGCGAACCGGCACTCCATGTCGTGCTCGCGGGTGAGGGCGACCTACTGGACGATTTCAGGCGGCAAACGAGCGGTTGGGCTGATCGTGTCCACCTGCCAGGCATCGTCTTGCGCGACACCTTGCCGGACCTCTACCGCGCCGCCGATCTGTTCGTGCTCCCGGCGGTGCACGACGCCAAGGGCAATGTCGACGGTCTCCCGAACGTGATCTTGGAGGCTATGGCGAGCGGTCTGCCGGTCGTCGCTTCGGGAATCTCGGGCATCCCGCTGGCCATCACGGACGGCATACACGGACGGCTGGTCGAGGAACGGCAGCCAGTCCAGCTACTCGCGGCTCTCACCGAGCTCGTTCCCGATGCCGAGCGGCGAGTGGCGATGGGCCGAGAGGCGCGCGACAAGGCGGTCGCGGAGCTGACCTGGCGCGCCGTGGCGGGCCGCTACCGCGATGCCTACGAGGCGGCGCTTGCCCGATGAAGGGCGACCTCGGCTCGTCGCTGGCCGCGCGGCTGGTGTGCTCTAGGACCGGCGAAACCGCCCGCCTGGACCGGCCGGCCTTTCTTTCTCCGACCGGCGCGCCCTGGCTCGTCGAGTACGACCTCGACGGAGTCGACGGCGAGGAGCTACGCGCGGCGTGGGCTGGTCGGCCGTGCTCGATGTGGCGCTACCGCGAGCTTCTACCGCTCATCGCACACGAGCATCGGGTCGACCTCGGAGAGGGGGGCACGCCGCTAGTTCGCTTGCGTCGCACGGCTCCACCGGGCGTGGATGTGTGGGTCAAGGAGGAGGGGGGCAATCCGACGGGATCGTTCAAGGCTCGTGGCTTGTCGATGGCGGTCAACCGCGCCCGCGAGCTGGGGGCTCCCGGCGTGCAGATCCCCAGCGCCGGCAACGCCGCTCTTGCGATCGCCGCCTACGCCGCCGCGAGCGATCTTCCGGCGCGGGTCGCGCTGCCCGAGGACACCCCCGCCAAGATCGTGGAGCGCTGCAGGGAATACGGCGCGGAGGTGCTGACGGCACCCGGCACGCTGGTCGATGCTGGTCACCGGCTCGCGGAGAGAGACGACGGGTTTTTCAATCTCGCGACGATGAAGGAACCGTACCGGGCCGAGGGGAAGAAAACGATGGGACTCGAGCTCGCCGAGCAGTTCGGATGGGAGCTGCCCGACTGGATCGTCTATCCCACCGGAGGCGGTACCGGCATCATCGGCATGCATCGAGCCTTCGACCAGCTCGCACGGCTGGGATTGTTGAGCGGACGGCGGCCGCGCTTCGTGGCGGTTCAGGTGTCCGGCTGTGCACCGCTCGTGCGGGCGTTCGAGAAGGGCGACGCCGCGGCGGAGCCGTGGACCGATCCGCAGACGCGCGTCTGGGGGCTCAGGGTGCCGCGAGCGGTCGGTGATTTTCTCGTCCTCGATGCCGTCCGCGCCACCGGAGGGCTGGCGCTGGCGGTCGACGAGGGCGGATTGCCGACGGCCTGCAGGCGCTTGGCTGCCGGGGAGGGGATGCGCTTCGGTCCCGAGGGGGCGGCCTGCGCGCTCGCCATCGAGGAGCTAGCGAGTCGGGGGACGATCGAGCGAGGGCAGAGGGTCGTGCTCTTCCAGACCGGACATCCCGACAACTACTGATCATGCGAGACGCCTTCCAGGAGCTGGTCACGGCGATGGTGAACGCCGGCGATGCGACCGCCGTGGCGGCGATCGTCGGCTCGGGCGACTCGATCCTCGCCGAGGCTCGCGCCGGCTGGCGAGACGTCGAGCGCAGGGAGCGCCTCGGGCGTTGGGACCGTTTCGATCTGGCGTCGTTGACCAAGCCGTGGGTCGCGACCCTGGCGCTGAGGCTCGAGGGCGCTTTGCCGCTGGCGACCACCCTCGGCGAGGTCTGGCCCGCGACCCCGAAGCGCTGGCGCCGACGGTCGCTCGAGTCGTTGCTGCGACACCGCTCCGGACTACCCGCCTGGTGGCCGCTCTACCGCCTCGTCCGCGATCCCGTCAGAGCCGGGGAAAGGCTCTTGGCGACGGAAGAGCGCGCGCCGATTCCCACCTACAGCGACGTCGGATATCTGCTCTACGCGAGGGCTGCAGAGGCGGTGCTCGGCCGACCGGCCGAGGCGTTGCTGGAGAACCGAGTCACCCGGCCACTGGGAATCAAGACGGTCAGCGTCGATCCCGACCCGCGACGAGCGGTGTATTGCGCCCTCGATAACGGCCGCGAGGTCGAGCTGGCGAAGGAGCTTCGGATCGCGGTCGCTCATCGAGGACCTGTCGACCGGGGCATCGTTCAGGACGGCAATGCCCGGTTTCTGGGTGGCCTTGCCGGACACGCGGGGCTCTTCGGGTCTGCATACGCCGTCTGGCGGTTGGGCACCGAGTGGCTCGAGCCGGAGAGGCTATTGTCGATGGTCCAGGTGCGACGCGGGCTGGCCGGTGCCGGACACTACCGGCTCGGCTGGTGGCGGCGAGACCCGCGTCGCCGCCGGGTGCTCGTCCTGCTCGCTCATCGCGCGGCAATCGACACCGATCTCGACCGCTGGCGAGCTCGGTTCCATCGCCTGGCTGTCGGTCGAAACTGAAGTCTGAGCGACTGCTCGGCGTGGTAGAAAAGAGACTCGAACGGGTTCGAAAAACGAGCAGCAGGCGGAGGCGAATATGAGCGAGCAACTAGTCTTGGTTCACGGGGCGCGCACCCCGATGGGAGAGTTCGGAGGTTCTTTCGCGCGGACCTCGGCGCTCGAGCTCGGAGCACACGCGGCGAAGTCCGCTCTCGAGCGCAGCGGCTATGCCCCTGACGAGATCGATCACACCGTCGTCGGTAACGCGCTTCAGACATCCGCGGACGCGCTCTACGGGGCGCGTCACGTGGCACTCAAGGCCGGTGTCCCCATCGAGGTTCCCGCGCTGACGGTCAACCGTCTGTGCGGATCCGGTATCCAGTCGATCGTCTCCGGCGCCCACCTCATTTTGACCGGTGAGGCGACGACCTGTCTGGTGGGCGGAACGGAGAACATGAGCCAGGCCCCGCACTGCATCAGGGGTGCGCGCGCCGGCTTCAAGCTCGGTCAGGGCAAGCTCGAGGACCTGTTGATGGCGTCGCTCTACGACCCGTAC
This sequence comes from Thermoanaerobaculia bacterium, assembly GCA_945787575.1. Classification (GTDB taxonomy): domain Bacteria; phylum Acidobacteriota; class Thermoanaerobaculia; order Multivoradales; family JAHEKO01; genus CALZKB01. The sequence goes on from CALZKB010000031.1 coordinate 4,274, forward strand.
TGCGGCTGCTTCATGGCTCAGACGAGCAACAACCTGGCCCGCGACTACGACATCTCGCGAGAAGAGCAGGACGGCTTCGCGCTGCTCAGTCAGCAACGGGCGGTCGCGGCGATCGAAGCGGGTCGACTGGCCGAGGAGATCGCGCCGATCGAGGTCGGCAAGGGGAAGCGAGCGCGCGTCGTCAAGCGCGACGAGCATCCGCGCGCGGATACGACGGCGGAAGTGCTGGCCGGACTCCCGGTGGTCTTCGGAGACGACAGCTTCGTGACCGCCGGCAACGCCTCGGGCATCGTCGACGGCGCCGCCATGATGGTGCTGACGACGGCCTCGGCGGCCGCGGCACGATCTGTCGAGCCACTCGGCAGGATCCGATCCTGGTCGGTCGTCGGCGTCGATCCGTCGCGGATGGGAATCGGGCCGGCCCCGGCGATCCAGGCGGCCCTGGAAAAGGCGCGCATGAGCCTGGGCGACCTCGACCTCATCGAGATCAACGAGGCGTTCGCCGGTCAGATCCTGGCGGTCGTCAAAGAGCTCGATCTCGATTCCGACAAGCTCAACGTCAACGGCGGCGCTATCGCTCTCGGGCATCCCCTGGGGGCTACCGGCACGCGGATCGTGCTGACTCTGCTCATGGAGCTCAGACGGCGAGGAGGGGGTGTCGGTGTCGCCTCGGCTTGCATCGGCGGCGGTCAAGGAATCGCGATGATCGTCGAGACGGTCTAGCCGGCCGGTCGCTACTCGACGGGGACGAGTGGCGATCGTCTTCGCCAGAGCCTCTTCTTCGGGGGTCGGGCCCTGCGCCGAAACAGGAACTGCTCGGCCCCGTCGCGACGGTGGGCGAGGCGCAAGCCAGACTCGACGTCGACCCAATGCTCGATCAACGAAGAGGGGCGAGCAGGTTCGAACGGACCGCGGGACGGTGCTGCTGCCCGCATGAACTCGGTCCAGATCGGAAGCGCCGCCTCGGCGCCGGAGAGGCCGAGCGAGCGATCGTCGTCGAGGCCGATCCAGACGGCCGCGACGACGCGGCCGGCGCCACCCGCGTACCAGGCGTCCCGCTCCTCGGAGGAGGTGCCGGTCTTCCCGAAGGCGGCGAGTGGCAGATCATCTCTCCTCAACAGGTCCCAGACCATGTAGCTGGCGGCGCTCGATGCCACGTGTCGGCTACCGCCGCCGCCGATGAGCCGCTGCCGGCCGCGCGGAGTCCAGGCCTTGCGTATCGCCTGCGGCCGGTGGACCTCCCCGCCGTTCAGGAACAGGCTGTACGCCGCGGCCAGTTCGAGGGGCGAGGTCTCGACGGCTCCCAGCACGAAGGCCGGTTGCACGTCGCGCGGGAGCTCGAGACCGGCTCGGCGCAGCCGGCGCGCCGTGGCGTCGAAACCGCAGTGACGGGCGATGCGGACGAGCGGAACGTTGAGCGATTGCGCGAGGGCTTGACGAACCGTGACCGTCCCTCGGAAAGTGCGGTCGGCGTTCAGCGGCTCCCAGGCGCCGCTCGGCAGAGCGATCGAGAGCGGCGTGTCGTGCACCCGCCGGGAAGGGAACAGGGCGGACCGCGATCCACAGGAGTCGAGGGCCTCGAGAGCGACGAGCGGCTTTACTGTGGAGCCCGGCTGCCGCCGGCCGCGACGAGCGCGATCGAAGTCGCCAGGATGATCGGGGTCCCCCCCGACGTAGGCGAGAACGTCGCCGGTCGTGGCGTCGAGCGCCACGAGCGCAGCCGCCAGAGGCTTGTCGCGCAGAGACGGCCGACGTCGGCGTGCCGAGTCGAGCCCGCGGCGCACGGCGCTCTCCGCCGCCGCCTGGAGCTCGATGTCGAGAGTGGCTTCGATCACGATTCCGCGCCCTTCTTCGTGGTCGGCCTCGGAGGCGAGCCACCTCAAGTAGTGGGGCGCCGGAGGGCGTCGAACGACACCCGGCCTGGTCGGTGGAAGGGCTTGTCTCGCCCGTTCCAGCAGCTCCTTCGGTGCCCATTCGAGCTCTTCGAGGCGGCCGAGCACCAGCCGGTAACGTTCGGCCAGCCGTTCGGGGTGGCGCAAGGGAGAGAGTCGGTTGGGGCTCTGGACGAGGGCGGCGAGCGCCGCCGCTTGAGGGAGAGTGAGTCGCTCGGCGGCGACCGAATAGTAGGCCTGCGCCGCGGCTTCGATGCCGTAGAGGCTGATTCCATCCGTGTGTCCGTAGTAGACGGAGTTGAGGTAGCCCTCGAGGATCTCTTCCTTGGTGTGCTCGGCCTCCAGCGTGAGGGCGCGGAACGCTTCCGACGCCTTGCGACCGAGAGTGCGCTTCGAAGAAAGATCGCGGAGCTTGATCAACTGTTGAGTGATCGTGCTACCGCCCTGTACGACTTCGCCTGACCGGACGTTGGCCAGCAGAGCGCGAGCGACGGCTCTGCCGTCGACACCGTGATGATCGAAAAAGCGGGCGTCCTCGATGGCGAGCAGCGGTCGCCAGACGTGCACCGGCAACCGCTCGAGCGGCACCCAGGTAGCGACCGACCGGGGCTCGGTGAGACTCGTCGCCAACAGCTCCGGCTCGAGCTCGATCGCATCCTTCGATCGCTTCGAAGGCTTGGCGTCGGCGCCCGAGCGGTAGCCGACGATGCTGCCGTCGCTGCGCTCGAGCTCGAGTCCGAGGAGACGGGCGGGACGGCCGCGCGCTGGGCGTCGGAAGATCCAGAAGACGTCGTGACCCCAGAAGAACTCGCCGGGGGTCTCGGGGCGACGTCGGACCCGTCCGTAGCCCATCCGCTCGAGCCGCGCCGCCAGTCCGATGGCGTCGACGCTGGATCCCAGAGCCGGCCTGTAAGGAGCGGCGTAGACCCGCACCTCGTTACGCCCGAGGGCGTCGCGGAGCGACCGCGCCGATGCGAGCGAGCAGCTCGACAGAGCGATGAGGGCGGCGCAGGCTGCTCGCCGCAAGGCAGGTCGGGCTCGATCCATGGCGGCCGATTCTAGCCGCGGCCCTTCGCTGCGATCTCGACCGACGCGACCGGGGCGTGTGCGAATGGGCCGTGCCCTTCCGTCTGGAGAGATGGAAGACCGATGCCAGAAGACCGCACGAGCGCCGCACCTTCGACCTCGATTCGAGAGCTCTCCCCGGCGGAGCGTCCTCGCGAGCGCCTTCTCGCGCACGGCTCGCAGACGGCGAGTGACGCCGAGCTTGTAGCCATCTTGTTGAGAACCGGGCGCCCCGGCTATTCCGCCGTCGACGTTGCCCGCGAGCTGCTGAGCGAATGCGGGGGTCTCGTCGGCCTCTTGGGCGCCTTGCCCGAAAGCCTGCGTCGTCGCGGTCTCGGTCCGGCCAAGGCCTCCGCGCTGCTTGCCGCCGTCGAGGTGGGCCGGCGTCTGGCGAAGGCTCGACTCCCGTCCCGCCGTCCGCTCGATCGTCCGGAGTCGGTGGCGGAGTATTTGGTCCTGCGCTACTCGCGGAGAGACCAGGAGATCATGGGAGCGCTCTATCTCGACACCAGGCAGCGTCTGATCGGGGAGCGAGAGGTCTATCGAGGTACGCTCAATCGCGCCGCGGCCGAGCCCCGGTCGCTGTTGAAGTCCGGGCTGCTGCGCGACGCGGCGGGCCTCATCCTCTTCCACACCCATCCGAGCGGAGACCCGAGTCCGAGTCCCGAGGACATCGCGTTCACTCGACGGATGGTCGAGGCGGGAGAGATCGTCGGTGTTCGACTGATCGATCATCTGATCCTCGGCGATTCGGGCCGTTGGGTATCGTTGAGGAAGCGGGGAGCGTGGTAGCGTGACGCTCCCATTTCGAGCGGTGTCCTGCGACATTACCTACTCCGACCCATGCGTCCCTTCTACGTCACCACTCCGATCTATTACGTCAACGCACGGCCCCACATCGGGCACTCGTACACCACGGTCGTGTGCGATGTGCTGGCGCGCTACCGCCGCCTCACCGGTGCCCCGGTCCACTTCCTGACCGGGACGGACGAGCACGGTCAGAAGATCGAGCGAGCGGCCGCCGAGCGCGGCCTGCAGCCGATCGAGCTCGCCGACGAGGTCGTGGCTGAATTCGACGCTATGTGGGCAAAGCTCGGCGTCGCGCCGGACGACTTCATCCGCACGACGGAACACCGTCATCGCCTGGGAGTCGAGGAGATGATCCGGCGGATAGACGCGGCGGGAGACCTCTACGTCGGTCGCCATGACGGCTGGTACTGCACCTCGTGCGAGCTCTTCTACACGGAAAAGGAGTTGGAGGACGACAAGCGCTGCCCGATCCACGACGAGGAGGCGGAGTGGCGTTCCGAGGACAACGTCTTCTTCCGCCTGTCGAAGTACGAGCAGCCGCTGCTGTCTTGGCTGCGCGATCATCCTGAGGCGGTAAGGCCGGAGAGCCGGTACAACGAGGTCAAGAGCTTCATCGAGGGCGGGCTGCGGGATCTGAGCGTGAGCCGAGCGGGGCTCCAGTGGGGAATCCCCTTCCCAGAACACGACGGCCAGGCGGTTTATGTCTGGCTCGATGCCTTGACCAACTATGTCAGCGCCCTCGGCTTCGGGCGAGCGGCCCCGGAGGACGTACTGTGGCAACGGTTCTGGGCCGACGACGAGGCCGAGGTCGTGCACGTCGTGGGCAAGGACATCCTGCGTTTCCACACGATCTACTGGCCCGCCTTTCTGATGTCGGCTGGATTGCCGCTACCGTCGACGGTGTGGGTCCACGGCTGGTGGTTGAAGGACGAGCACAAGGTATCGAAATCGAAGGGCAATATCGTCCAGCTCGACGGGCTCATCGAGCAGTTCGGTGCCGACGCCGTTCGCTACTTTCTTCTTCGCGACATGGTCTTCGGCCAGGATGCGGCGTTCTCGGACGAAGCGTTCATCGATCGCTACAACAGCGAGCTCGCCAACGGACTGGGCAATACGGTCAGCCGGCTCGTCACGCTCTCGCGGAGGGCGTTCGACGGTCGAACTCCGCCGATCGCCTGCGACGACAACCAGTTGATCGCGCGCGCGGCCGAGGCGGTCGACGCCTACCACGCGGCCATGGGTCGACTGCAGTTCGACCGCGCGCTGAGGGCGGTGAGCGGCCTCGTGAGTGAGGTCAACCAGTATTTGGTCGAGCGCGAGCCCTGGAAGCTGCTCAAGGCGGAAGAGAGTCGAGAGTCGCTGTCTCGGGTACTCTGGAACGGTCTGGAGGCCGTGCGGATTGCCGTTTCGTGCCTGCTTCCGGTGATGCCCCGAGTGTCGGCGACCGTCCTCGCCGCGATCGGAGCCGGCGGCACGACCTCGTTCGAGCACCAGCGATGGGGCGCTCTCGAGGTCGGCACGGAGCTGCCGGAGACCGGCCCGCTCTTCCCGCGTATCGATAAGGAAGGGGAGGAAGAGGAGACCGATCCCATGATCTCGATCGACCAGTTCTTCGAGACCCGTTTGCGGGTCGCCACCGTCAAGACGGCGGAGTCGATCCCCAAGTCCGACAAGCTGCTGAAGCTCGGGGTTTCCCTTGGCGACGAGGAGCGAACGCTGGTCGCCGGCATCGCTCAGCAGTATGCGCCCGAGGATTTAGTCGGCAAGCAGGTAGTGATCGTCGCTAACCTCCAACCCGTGAAGCTGATGGGGGTGGAGTCCCAGGGAATGGTGTTGGCCGCGTCCGTCGAAGGCGAGCCGGTTCTTCTCCATCCCGGCGACGCGGTCCCCGACGGCACCCCCGTCCGCTGACCGGAGCCGCCCTTGGAGCGGCTCGTCCCAGTCTCTGTCCCGGCCGACAGGAAACGGGCAGTCTGTCAGGGCTGTCGCTACACGGGGTTCGGAACGTCGACGAACTCGACGGTGATACCGAACTCGCGCGCCAGCAGCCGACCGAGCTCGCGGACGCCGAGGCGCTCCGTGGCGTAGTGGCCGGCGGCGAAAAAGTGCGTCCCCGTTTCCCGAGCCACGTTCATCACCCATTCGCTCGCCTCGCCGGTGACGAAAGCGTCGTAGCCGTCGGCGATCGCTTGATGGAACAGGCGCTCCGCAGCGCCGCTGACGAAGGCGGCGGTGCGGATCGGATCCGGTCCGTGGGCGAAGGCGAGAGGCGCCTGACCGAACACCTCTTCGCAGCGGCGCTCGAACCGGGCGGGAGCGAGCGGCTCGTCGAGCTCGCCGGCAGACCCGATCGGCAGCTCCTCGTGTTCGCCGAAGGGGCGAGGCGGATCGATCCCGAAGGCGCGTGCCGCCAGCACGTTGTTGCCGAGGCCCGAGTGCCGGTCGAGGGGAAGGTGGTACGCGAAGAGGTTGATGTCGCCTTCGATGAGTGCCCCCACTCGTCTCCGCAGGAATCCGACGAGCCGGCGATCGTCTCCGTTCCAGAAGAGCCCGTGATGCACGAGGACGGCGTCCGCTTCGAGCTCGCGAGCGCGGCGGAAGAGCGCCTCGCTCGCCGAGACTCCGGTCACGATCTTGCGGATGGTTCCCCGCCCCTCGACCTGCAGTCCGTTCGGCCCAAAGTCATCTCCGACGTCGGCGTCGAGATAGCCGTCCAGGTAGTCGAGCAGCTGCTGGCGACGGACCTCGCCTTCAGACATGGGTGTCTCCGAGCTTGCGCCCGATCGTCTCGAACTCCGAGGAACAGCTGAGAAAGGCGCTGACGATGTCGGGGTCGAAGTGCTCGCCTGAGTCGATCGTCACCCGGCGGACCGCCTCCGCGTGACTCAACGCCTCCTGATAGGGCCGGTCACTCGTGATCGCATCGTAGGCGTCGCACACTGCGACGATGCGCGCCGCCAGGGGAATCTCCTCGCCGCTGAGTCCGGCCGGGTATCCATGGCCGTCCCAGCGCTCGTGGTGGCTGTAAGCGATGTGCATGGCGAGGTGCAGGTAACGGTGGCCTTCGTACCCTTCGATGATCTGGCGGAGAGTGTCTCCACCGACCGTCGTGTGAGTCTGCATGATCGCCCTCTCTTCGGGCGTCAGACTCCCCGGTTTCAGCAAAATCGCATCCGGGACTGCCACCTTGCCGATATCGTGGAGCGCGCTCGACCGCTCGATTCGGTCGATGTCGGTGTCATCGAGGTCAGCCTTCTCCGTGAAGGCCAGCGCCGTCGCGAGCAGCGCCGTGTAGGCACCGATGCGCTCGAGGTGCCGACCCGTCGCGCGATCCCTGGATTCCGCCAGGCGACCCAAGGTCATCAGGGCGATATCGCGGGTTTGCCGAGCTTCACGGGTACGGTCCAGCACCATCTGCTCGAGCTTCAGTTGGTAGTGCCGGGTCTCCTCGAGCAGGCGAAAACGCTCGAGCGAGCGGTCGACCGTCCGCTGCAGCTCCTCGGCCTGGAACGGCTTGATCAGGTAATCACAGGCACCCTCCCGGAGGCACTCCCGCACGGTGTCGAGGTCACTCATCGCCGTCATCATGACGACTTGAATCGATTCATCGACGACCTTGATCTCGTGCAGGAGCTCGACGCCGCTCACCTGTGGCATGTTGACGTCCGAGATGACGAGAGCGGGTCGCGCCGAGCGGTTGCGGACCGCCGCCAGAGCGTCTTTGGCGTTCGCCGCTACGTCAGTCTCGTAGCCGAGGCGGGCGAGTTGGGAGGAGACGACTCGGCAAACCGCGGGCTCGTCGTCGACAACCAGAACGAGAGGGGATTCCGTCATTGCGCAGCGAGTATAAGCGCCGCGACATGCAGCGAGCGGAAGGCTTCCCGAGAACGGTCCGCGACCGAGGCCTCGACGACCCCGGCCGCCGGTTCCCAGCAGCCCGGGGCGCAAGTCCAAGGAGTTCGACCACGGGCTGCTAGCCGATCAGCGTCGTCGGCCGCCGCGCGCGGGTCGACGGGCGCCGCGATCACGCCCGCCGCGTCCGCCTCGATCACCGCCCGGCGGAGGGCCGTCGTAGCCCATCCCCTCGTATTTGGAAGGGTCGTAGTCCGGCGCGTCCATCAGCACGGCCTTGTGGGAGAGCCGAACTCGCCCCTCGTCCATGCTGATCACTTTGACCTGGAGCTCGTCGCCGTCCTTGACGATGTCGGAGACGGCACGGACTCTGTACGGCATCAACTCCGAAACATGCAGGAGACCGTCGGTGCCTGGAAGAATCTCGAGAAATGCGCCATAGTCCTCGATCCGCCGGACGATGCCGGTGTAGACCTTGCCGACTTCAGCGGTCTCGGTGAGTCGCTCGATGATCTCGATCGCGCGCTCTGCCGCCAGGCCGTCCGGCGAGCCGATGATGACCTTACCGTCGTCGTTGATCTCGATCTCGCAACCGGTCTCCGCCGTGATCGAGCGGATCGTCTTGCCTCCCGGTCCGATGACGTCTCGGATCTTCTCGGTGTCGATGTAGATCGTGTGAAGCCGCGGCGCGTAGGGCGACAGATCCGCGCGCGGAGCTTCGATCTCCCGCTCCATGGCGTCGAGGATGTGGTAGCGCCCCGCCTTGGCCTGATCGAGCGCCGCCTTCATGATCTCCTTGGTCACACCCTTGATCTTGATGTCCATCTGGAGGGCGGTGATTCCCTCGCGGCTGCCCGCGACCTTGAAGTCCATGTCGCCGGAGTGATCCTCCTGACCGGCGATGTCGGAGAGGACCGCGAACTGATCGTCACCCTTGATCAAGCCCATGGCGACACCGGCGACGGGCGCAAGCATCGGAACGCCCGCGTCGAATAGCGAGAGGGAACCGCCACAGACCGTCGCCATCGACGACGAGCCGTTGGACTCCATGATCTCCGAGACGACCCGCAGGGTGTAGGGGAAGTCCTCGGAGGAGGGGAGCAGGGGGCTAAGCGCTCGGCGGGCGAGCACGCCATGGCCGATCTCGCGTCGACTCGGGCCACGGAGAAACCGAACCTCACCGACAGAGAACGGCGGGAAGGTGTAGTGGAGGAGGAAGCGCTGCCGGCTCTCGCCCTCGTACTCCTCGATGATCTGGGCATCGCGGCCCGTGCCGAGAGTGGTGGTCACCAGCGCCTGAGTCTCGCCACGAGTGAAGAGACTCGAGCCGTGGGTGCGAGGTAGGAGCCCGGTCTCGATGGTGAGCTCTCGAATCTCGTCGAGTCTCCGGCCGTCGAGGCGGACGCGCTCGTCGAGCACCGTCTCCCTGAGAATCTCCTCCTCGACCTCGTGGATCGCCGCCTTGAACTGGCCGCGGACGTCTTCGTCTTCCGACTGACCTTCGACGTAGGGGCCGACGAGCTCCTTGAGCGCCTTTTTCTGTGCGAACTTACCCTCGGTCTTGAGGGCGGTTCTCAGGGGCTCTCTCAGCTCCGTTCGGACCTGCTCGAGGGTCTCGGCGGGATAGCGGCCGGGGATCTCCCACGCTGGCTTGACGACTCCGACCGCCCTCTGGAGACTTTCCTGAGCGTCGAGAATCGGCTGAATCCGCTCGTGAGCCTGAAAGATGGCGTCGAGAATCACCTCCTCGTCGAGCTGATTGGCGCCGGCCTCGACCATGACGATCGCTTCGCGGGTGCCGACGACGATGAGATCGAGGTCGCTCATCTCTCGGTACGAGTTGGTCGGATTGAAGACGAGCTCGCCCTCGACGCGACCAACGCGAACGGCGCCCACGAGATCGTAAAACGGGATCTCCGAGACCGCGAGGGCCGCCGAGGCGCCGTTGATCGCCAGGACGTCGGGGTCGAACTCCGCATCCGCGGAGAGCACGAAGGAGATGACCTGCGTTTCGTGCCGGTAGCCCTCGGGGAAGAGCGGGCGCAACGGCCGGTCGGTCATTCGGCAGGTGAGGATCTCCTTCTCGGAAGGTCGTCCCTCTCGCTTGAAGAACCCGCCCGGGATGCGACCGCCGGCAGACGTGCCTTCACGGTAGTCGACGGTCAGAGGGAGAAAGTTGGGGTTGCTTCGCGACGGGTCCCAGCAAGCGGTGCTGAGCACCATGGTGTCACCGCAGCGGATGATGCAAGAACCGTCCGCCTGTCTGGCGATGCGGCCGGTCTCGAGAGACAGGGTGGTTTGGCCTACTTGGGCCTCTTCGGTGTGTTTCATTCTTTCCTCTTCCTTGGCGTCCCACCCAGCGGGCGCGTCGAGTCCGATTTCGTTTACGCAGGCTCGATCGGGTCGAGCTGCCGGCCGTTGGGCAGGCTCAGCAGAGCGTGGAAACGAGACTGGGGTGGGGGGTTACTTTCGAATCGACAACCGCTCGATGGTCGTGCGGTACCGCTCGAAGTCCTGCTTCTTCATGTAATCGAGCAGACGGCGACGACGACCGACCAGCTTCAGGAGACCGCGCCTGCTGTGGTGGTCCTTGGCGTGGGTCTTGAAGTGATCCGTGAGCTGATTGATGCGTTGCGTCAAGAGCGCTACCTGTACCTCCGGCGACCCGGTGTCGCTTTCGTGGAGGCGGTAATCCTCGATGACCTCTGCCTTGACGGCCTTGACTTGTGACAAATCTTCTTCCTCCTGAGTCCTTTTTCTCGCGCGCGAGGGTATCACAGAAACTGCTGACTCAATGGGCACTTCGGGCGGCGGGCGTCGAGCCCGGCCGGAGCTATTGCTAGGAGAACACGATACGGGGCTGGACGATGCCGACACCGCTGCTGATTCGCTCGCTCACGGTGCCGACTGCGATGAACTGACGACGGGCGTCGACGACCTTGATCCAGTCGCCCTCCTCGCCCTCGAGCTCGCGTACGAGGATGGTCTGGCCATGCGAGATCCGCTCGGCCTGGCCGCCGTCGACCGTGAGTTCCTCGAAGGGGAGTCGGATCTGGTGGAACGGGATCCACCAGCTGCCCTCGGTCGGGTCTTCGAGCCCGGAGAGTCGCTCGAGATCGACGGCGTCATCCACGTCGAACGGGCCGACTCGAGTCCGTCGCAAGGAAGCGAGGTGGGCGCCGAAGCCGGTTTCGACGCCCAGGTCGTGGGCGAGGCTGCGCACGTACGTGCCTGACGAGCACTCGAGTCGGATGCCGATTCTCCCCTCGTCGAGGTCGGAGGTCGCCTCCAACGAGAAGACGGTGATCTCCTTGTGGGCTTCGGGCACTTCCTCGCCTTTGCGGGCCAGCTCGTAGTATTTGCGGCCGCCGACCTTCTTCGCGCTGAACGCCGGGGCGATCTGCTCGTAGGTTCCCCTAAAGCCAGTCATCGCCTCGACGATGCGATCGGCGGTCAGGTCGTCGATCGGTTTCTGCTCCACGACCTTGCCGAGAGCGTCGTAGGTGTCGGTCGAGACTCCGAACTCAACGTCACCCTCGTAGGTCTTCGGCGCCTCGATCAGAAAGCGGGTGAGCCGGGTCGCCTTGCCGACCGTCAGCAGCAGGAGGCCGGTGGCTCCGGGATCGAGCGTTCCGCAATGGCCGACGCGGCGCTCGCGAAGCGCACGCCGAGCTCTCTGCACGACGTCGTGCGACGTGCAGCCGGTCGGCTTGTCGACCAGCAGGAGGCCGGCGAGCTTGCCCTGGCTCAACCCAGCGCTTCTCCCAGGCTGGCGACGAGCTCGGCGCGCAGCGAGTCGACGGCGCCCTCGACCTCGAATCCGGCCGCGTTCTTGTGTCCTCCGCCACCGTAGCTGCGGGCGATACGCTCCACGTCCACGTTGCCGCGACTCCTCAACGAGCCCTTGAACGAGTTCGCACCTTGCTGACGCAGCAGGACCACCGCGTCGACGCCTTCGATGGAGCGCGGATAGTCGACGAGATCCTCGGCGTCCGCGGCGGTCGCCGAGGCGCGCTCGAACATCTCGTCCAGCAGAAGCACCGTCGCGATCCTCCCGTCATGATGCAGCTCGAGCCTGCGGAGCATCTCGCCCAACAGCCGGAGGGTCGCCTCGGACTGGCTCTCGTAGAGCCAGTGGCTGACGCGTTCGGGCTGAGCCCCTTCGCGCACCAATGCTGCCGCTGCGTCGAATGCTTCGGCGGTCGTGTTTCCGAATCGAAAACCGCCCGTGTCGGTCATCACCGCGGTGTATAGGCTGGTCGCAGTGTCCGCGTCGATCTGGACGCCGAGCGCCTCGGCCAGTCGGTGGATCATCATTCCGAGGGCGGCTGCTCCGGTGTCGACCCAGTTGGCCTCCCCGTAGAGATCGTTGCCGAGGTGATGATCGAGGTTGAGAATTGGGAGGAGAGAGAGCGCGTCGGCGATGCCCGTCCGGTCGAGGGTCGGACACTCGCAGCAGATGGCGTAGTCGAAGTTGTCGGGGAATCCGGTCGGCGGCTCCTCGCCGACATGGACACGGGCGCTTCCCGGTAGCTTGGTGTAGACGGGAGGCATCGGATCGAGATTCCAGACCTGGGCTCCCTTGCCGAGGCTTCTCAGGATGCGGGCGAGACCGAGCGCCGAGCCGAGCGAGTCGCCATCGGGGCGCCGGTGTCCGGTCAGCACGAACCGCTGACCGTTGCGCAGGGCCTGGAGCAGGCCGTCGGGAGGCGGGACTTGGCTCATCGTAGGTTCTCCAACAGATCGTTGATGCGTTGACTGTGTTCGGCCCCGCGGTCGATCTGGAAGCTGAGAGTAGGGACGCGGCGCATGTGGCGCAGGCGCTTGGCAAGTCGAACCTTGAAGTAGCCGGCGGCGTGGTCGAGCGCCTCTTGGACCTGCGCTCTCTCCTCGTCGTCCGCCAGCACCGAGACCCGCACCCGGGCGTTCGATAGATCCGCGGAGACGTCGACACCCACGACCGACACCCCCTCGAAGCGAGGATCGCGGATGTCGCGTAGCAGCAGATCCGTCAACTCGGCGCGCAGTAGATCCTGGACGCGGTGAGTGCGACGGCTCATGACGGGGTCTCCAGTGCGCGCTCGTCCCAGCGAGTCACGACGAGATCGAAGCGGGAGTCGAAAAGCCTGCGGACCGCAGCGAGCAACTCCTCGAGGTGAGAGAGATTGGGCGAGACCGCCGCGAGGCCGAGCCCGACCCGCTGATGCATGTCGTGGAATTCGGTCTCCGCGATGGACACGCGGAAGCGACTGTGGATCTTGTCTTTGAGGCTATTCACGATCCGACGCTTGTGCTTGAGGCTGCGCGCCTCGGGGAGATGGAGTTCGATGGCGACGACGGTCACGACCATGGCGGGTCGTCGGAAGCCCAGCAGCGAGGCTGCGGTAAGCGGGCCGGCCTAGAGAGTAGGCGCGACCTCTTCCTCGACGAAGGCTTCGATTACATCGCCCGGCTTGAAGTCCTGGAAGTTATCGAGGCCGATTCCGCAGTCGAAACCGCTGCGGACCTCGCTCGCGTCGTCCTTGAAGCGCCTCAACGACGAGATCCTGCCCTCGTAGACGACGACGTTATCGCGGAGGAGTCGGGCCATGCCGGATCGGGGAATGAGTCCTTCGACGACATGACAGCCGGCGATACGACCGATCTTGGGCACCTTGAAGATCTCTCGGATCTCGGCGCGTCCCCTGCTGACTTCGCGGTAGGTCGGATCGAGAAGCCCGGCCATCGCCTTGGTCAGCTCGTCGGTGATCTCGTAGATCACGGTATGGAGACGGACGTCGATCTCCTCTTTGTCCGCGAGCTCCGCCGCGTTGCGCTCGGGACGAACGTTGAAGCCGACGATGACCGCCTGCGAGGCTGAGGCCAGAAGGACGTCATCGGTCGTGATGCTACCGATGCCGCCGCGGATCACTTGGATCTTCACCTGATTCGTGGAGAGCTTGGCCAGGGTGTCCTTGAGGACCTCCAGCGAGCCTTGAACATCGGCCTTGAGGACGACTGGCAGCTCCTTGATCTCGCCCTCTTGGATTCGATCGAACAGCTGCTCGAGGGAGACCTTCCCGAGCGTTTCACCGAGACTGCTCGCGCGCTCTTCCTCACGGCGGAAGTCGGCGATGCTGCGGGCCTCGGCCTCCTTGGCGACCACCTGGAAGGTATCGCCGGCGGACGGCAGGTCGTTGAAGCCCATCACTTCGATCGGAGTCGAAGGGCCGGCCTTCTTGACCCGCTCTCCGATGTCGTTGGTCATCGATCGGACCTTGCCCCAGGTCGCGCCAGCCACGAACACGTCGCCGATCGAGAGCGTGCCGTCCTGTACGAGGACGGTCGAGACGATACCTCGGCCCTGCTCTTTACGGGCCTCGACGATCGCCCCCTGGGCGGCAATCGTCGGGTTCGCTTGAAGCTCCAGCATCTCGTTGGTCAGCGAGATCATCTCGAGGAGGTCGGTGACCCCCTCGTTGTTGAGCGCCGACACCGACACGGCGACGGTCTCGCCACCCCAGTCCTCGACCAGGAGACTGTGCTCCGAGAGCTCTTTCTTGACTCGGTCCGGGTTCGCGTTGGCCTTGTCGATCTTGTTGATGGCGACGAGGATTGGCGCCTTCGCGGCCTTGGCGTGATCGATCGCCTCGATCGTCTGTGGCATCACACCGTCGTCGGCGGCGACCACCAGAACAACGATGTCGGTAACGGCTGCGCCGCGGGCACGCATTCGCGTGAACGCCTCGTGCCCGGGAGTGTCGAGGAATACGATCTTCGAATCGTGGAATGGCACCTCGTAGGCGCCGATGTGCTGGGTGATCCCCCCAAACTCGCCTTCGGTGACCTTGGACGAGCGGATCGTGTCGAGCAGCGTCGTCTTGCCGTGGTCGACGTGGCCCATGATCGTGACGACCGGAGCGCGAGGCTCGCGGCCCTCCTCGAAGTCGTCACCGGAAAGCTCTTCTCGGAGCTGGACCTCCTCTTCGAAGGTGACCGGCATCGCCTCCGCACCGAGACTCTCCGCGACCTCGATGGCGAGATCCTCGGCGATGACGTGGTTGACGGTGGCCATGACGCCACGATCCATCAGAATCGAGATGAGGTCCTTCGCCTTGACTCCGAGCTTCTCGGCGAAGACTCGCACCGTCATCCCTTCCGTCACCGTGATCGGAGCGTCGGGAACGCTCTCGAGCTGAATCGTGGGGCCGGTGGTCTTCCGTGCAGCGCGGCGCTGCCCCCTGGCTGACGGTTCCTCAGGCGGGCGCCGCGGAGCGGGTCGTCGAGAGGTGGGTGGGAGCTCAACGGTGCTCGGCGCCGCTGCGGTCGCCGCCGGCGCGGAGGGAGCCTCCGCCGCGGCGGCCGGTTTCGGCGCTGCCGGCTTGGGTCGCTCGGTGACTGGAATCGTCTTGATTCGCGGTTCGACCTTCTGGATGATTGCGCGCCGCCGGTTTGGCCTCACCGGTCCCGGGGGCGTCGGTCTGCCCGGCCGGCGTGGTGCGGTCGGAACGGACACTTTGCTCTCCTCGTCCCGGAGGATGACCTCGCGGGGCTGGGTGATGGTTCGACCTTCGAGAGCGGCTTGCAGGATTCCGGCGTCGATATCGGCGTCGGCGCTGTCGAGCCGAAGTCCGATCGATTTCAGTTTGAAGAGGAGGTCCTGCTCGGGAACCCCCATCTTGGTCGCCAGTTCCTTGACTTTCATCTTCGCCATGTGAGGTCGCTGCTCCTTGCCACGTGCGTTCTGCTGCCGGCCCGTCGGTGGTTCCGTTTCTCTTCGGTTCTACTCTTCCTCGCTGCCGGCAGAGGCGTCTTCGCCTTCCGCCTCCTGGAAGGCTTTGCTGAGCGCGGCCATGAAGTCCGTACCGCCGAGAGCTCCCTGGTGGGCGTCAGCGCCGGCGTCGTCAGAGGCGGTTGCCGAAGTAGCATCAGCCTTCGGAGCCGCGGCTTGTCGGGCGCTGAGATCGACCGCCCAAGCGACGATTGCCTGTGCGGTCTTGCCTCCGACCCCCTCCACCTTCTCGAGCTCTCCGGGATCGGCCTCGGTCAACGCCTCGAGGGTACCGTAGCCCTCTTCTTCGAACTTCTCGGCGAGCTTGGCACCAACGCCCGGGGCGTCGGTGAGCCGGAAGGTGACGTCCTCGGGCGCGGCGCTCTCCTCGGACATGGCGGACTGCAGCATTTCAGCGAGCGCGTCCGCAACCTCGCCCTTGACATCGGACTCGCTCTTGATGTCGATCCTGGCTCCGAGAAGCTCCGAGGCGAGGCGCACGTTGTGTCCGCGCTTGCCGATTGCCAGCGACAGCTGATCGTCCTCGACGATGACATCGAGGTGCGGCTCTTCGCCCGGATGGGTGATCGACACCCGCGTGATCCGGGCCGGTGCCAACGAGCTCTGTGCGAACGTGACGAGATCATCGGAATACTCGATGATGTCGATCTTCTCGCCACGAAGCTCGCGGATGATCGACTGGACCCGCGAACCCTTCATGCCGACGCAAGCGCCGACCGGGTCGACGTCTCGCTCGCGGCTGAAGACGGCGACTTTAGCGCGCTCGCCGGGCGCCCGCACGGCGGCCTTGATCTGAACCGTGCCGTCGTAGATCTCGGGCACCTCCATCTCGAAAAGCTTGACGATGAGCCGCGGATCGGTGCGGGAGAGGATCACCTGAGGTCCCTTTGGCTGAGTGTGAACGTCGGCGATCACGGCGCGGATCCTCTCGCCCTGGCTGTAGCGCTCGTGCCGGGACTGTTCGCTGCGCGGCACCACGGCCTCGGTGCGGCCGAGATCGACGATGATGTCACCGCGCTCAAACCGTTTCACGGTGCCGTTGACGACCTCGCCGACCCGGTCGATGAACTCGTCGTAGACCTTTTCCCGCTCGGCCTCGCGAATCCGCTGATACAGGACCTGCTTGGCTGACTGCGCCGCGATCCTGCCGAGGCCTTCGGTCGAAACCGGGATGTGGATCTCGCTTCCGACCTCGGCTTCGGGGTCGTGGTCGCGAGCCTCCTCGACGGTCCACTCGGCCTGGGCGTCCTCGACCTCCTCGACCACCATCTTGACGATGAAGGCGGAGAAGGTGCCGTTTTCTCGGTCGAAGTCCGCGCGCACCGGCGCCTTGATCCGATGCTGTTTCTTGGCCGCCGAGGCCATTGCGTCCTCGAGCGCCGAGATCCAACGATCCAGATCGATGTCGCGTTCGCGCGCTGCCTGCTGGAGCGCCTCTTCCAAGCGGAACTCGGGTGTCTGCGTCGCCATGATTGTCTTCTGCCCCTGTCTTACGGGAACTCGGGAACGAGTCTTGCCTTTTCGATCGAACTCAAGGGAATCGCGAGCAGTTCGGCGTCGGTTCGAAGGTGGATCGTGTCCGCGCCCCCCGCGCCGCCCGCGCCGCCGGCGGAGACGTACTCCTCAAGCACTCCCCTGACCGTGCGCTTGCCTGTCGGGGGATGATAGGTGACTTTGACCACGCCTCCTTCGAATCGCTGATAGTCGCGTGCACTGTAGAGTTCACGGTCGAGGCCGGGTGAGGTCACTTCCAGGGTGTAGTGCTCCCGTCCCCAATCGACGACATCGAGGAATGCCGACACCTGCTTCGAGACGGTCTGGCAGTGGTCGATCGTGACGCCGTCATGATGGTCGAGCACGATCCGAAGAAGGCCGCCACGGAACTCCGCATGCAAGATCTCGCAACCGCTGCTCTTCGCTATGGCCGCGAACTCGGCCGTGAGCGCTTCGTCCAACCAATCGTCTCCTCATTGCGTTAGCCTTGTCGCCGTCGCCTGCGACAAAAAAAAGCGGGCCATGGCCCACTTCATCGACGGACAGCGATTCAGTGACCTGCGGATTATAGCCGTGAAAGACGCGGATTTCAAGAGCGGACCGGGACTTGGGCTGAAGGCCGGCGGCGGCTGCCGGGGCGTCCTGGGGCGTCAAATTGGCACCTCGTCGCCGGTGGTGGTGGACCGGCAGGCAAGCGACGTCGGCACTACGGACTTGGCAACCAGCTTGCGTAGGATGACGAAGTACTGATGGAATCAGTGACGACCGACAGGAGACTCGAAACATCATGAGCAGTCATTTCAAGAGACAGACCACCACCGCGGCGCTCGTTTTTGGGGCCGTGATCTTCGGTATGGTGTTGTCCGGGGGACTCGACTGGACGTCGACCGCCTCGTCGCAGGGCACCGGCGACCCGGTCGCACCACCCGTCGGGATCGAAACGGGCCTTCCCAACCTCGCCGACCTTGCCGAACGGGTTTCGCCGGCGGTGGTCTCCATCGACGCCAGCTCGTTCGAGACGGCCGAGGAGCGGGGCCGCAATCTGCCGTTCGAGTTCTTCATGGGCCCCCGGGGCCCGAGGGACGACGACCGCGAATTCCGGCGCGACTCCGGCGGCAGCGGATTCCTGGTGTCGGCCGATGGCTTTGTCGTCACCAACAACCACGTCATCAGGGGTGCGGAACGGCTCCGCGTGAGAGTCGGTGACCGCGAGTACGACGCCGAAGTGCGAGGCACCGATCCGGCGACCGACCTGGCTCTTCTGAAGATCGACGACGGGCACGAGTTCCAGTACCTGGCCCTTGGTGATAGCGAGCGCTTGAGGCCTGGTGACTGGGTGATGGCGATCGGCTCCCCGGCCGGCCTCGACAACTCGGTGACGGTCGGTGTCGTCAGCGCCAAGCAGCGTCGCATCGGCATCTCGAGCGAGACCACCTCGTTCGAGAACTTCATTCAGACCGACGCCGCGATCAACTTCGGTAACTCAGGCGGCCCGTTGATGAACCTCTCCGGAGAAGTGATCGGCATCAACACGGCGATCAATTGGGGATCCGAGAACATCGGTTTCGCGGTCCCCGTCAACGTCCTCAAGACGGTTCTTCCCCAACTGCGCGACGTCGGCCGGGTCCGGCGCGGCTTCCTCGGACTCAGCGTGAACGACGTGGCTCCTGAAGCCGCGGAGGCGTTCGGTCTCGATTCGACCGACGGTGCGCTGGTGATGGGAGTCACCGAAGACATGCCGGCCGACAAGGCGGGGATCGAGGTCGGAGACATCGTGCTGAAGGTGGACGACCGTAAGATCGGCAACACCCGCGAGCTCATCGACTACGTGTCGGAGCGCGGGCCCGACGCCGAAGTCGAGCTCGAGATCCTGCGCAACGGTAAGCGCATCCGCCGCGAGGTCGTTCTCACGGAGAGGACGATCGAGGCCGAGACGCCGACCGACGAGTCGGACGGCGAGGAGAGCGGAATCGAGTGGCTGGGGATCCGGTACCAGGATCTCGCGCCCGCGAGCCGGGCGGCACATCGAATCCCGGATGACGTCGAAGGGGTTTGGGTCACTGAAGTGTCACCCCGCAGCCCGCTGTTCGACGCCGGGGTCCGCGCCGACGACATCGTCAGCATCATCGCGAGCGTCAACGGCGAGCCGGTCTCCAGCGCCGCCGAGCTCGAGAGCATCATCGGCGAGGCTCCATCCGGGTCGCGCTTGCGTCTTTTCGTTCGCAGGTTCGCGAACGGACGCGAGGGCCAGCCGCTCTTCGCTTTCCCGAACAAACCGTAGGCCTCGCTGCGACGCGACAGGAGTTCTCGGGGCCGGCTGCAACGCCGGCCCTTTTCGACCGTTCGGGCGAAAACCGATGCTTGAGCTTCTCGGAGCGAAGCCGAGCCAGATTTGCGGTGTGCAAGATGCCATAATGCGTCTCGAGTTGTAGACTCGGTTGACGTGGCTTCGTGATACCAACATCGTTTCGCAACCACTCGGTGACGTGAACAACGAAAGCGAACTGAGCAAGAACGTCGCGTACTCGCAGGAGCTCGAGCAACGCGTCGAGAAATCCTCCTTGCCGGCGCTCGAGATTGTCGGTGGACGGGTGGAGGCGGCCAACGCGGCCGCCCTCGCTCTGTTCGGGGAGCGAGTCGTTGGCCAGCTTTTCTCTGAGCGGTTCGACGGTAGCCGCGGCAACGGCTCGGAGGCGGAGAGCACGGAGACCGCGGATGTCGTGACCGCGCTCGGTGGGCGAGCCGAGGGCCGTTCCTTTCTCGTGCGCTGGGCGGATGAGGGTGCCGAGCGCGAAGGCGCCGCGCTGCTGATCGACATAACTCGGCAAGTCGGCGTCGAGAAGGCGCTGACCAACCGGCTGCGAGAGGTCGCGAGAGCTCACCGTGGCGGCGGAGTGACGAGCTGGGAGCTCGACCTTCGGACGCTCAAGGTCGCGATTCCACATCGCCTTCCCGACGGCTACGGCGGCGCCATCCGATCCCTGTCGTTCGAGAGCGTCCTCGATATGATTCACCCCGACGACGTGGAGGGCGTCAAGACCGCCCTGCGTCGGGCGATCGAAGCGGGCAGGCTTCTGGTGGACGCGAGGTTCGTCGATACCGACGGCAAGGCTCATTGGGTCGAGTTGCGTGGCCGGGCCGTTCCCGATGCGAGGGGCGACATCGTGGCGGTGAGCGGCGTGTCGATCGGCTTGGGCTCTGACGGGCGTCGCAGCACCGAGCTCGAAAGCCAGCTCTCTCTTCAGATGGCGTTGCTCGACCACCTCGCCGACGGCGTCGTCCGAGCAGACTCCGTCGGAGACATCGTGGCGGTCAACGCGGCCGCCGAGAGGATGACTCGATGGCGCTCGGAGGAGGCGCTCGGGCGTCCGGCGTCGTCGGTCGTTCGACTCGTGGACGAGGAGACGGGCGAGAAGATCGAGATCAAGCCGGGCGAGGCGTTGGATACCGGGCTCCACAGCCGACTGATCCGGAGGGACGGGACGGAGCTTCCGGTGCGCTGTGAGATCAGGCGGTTCGAGACCCTGCAAGGTGAGCCGGCCACGGTCATCGAGATCCGCGACCTGTCCGAGCTGCGCGGCCTCGAGAGCCAGATGCTCTTCCGCGCCACTCACGACGGCTTGACCGGACTGTTCGACCGGGTCGAGTTCGAGCGTCGGTTGGGCGACGCCCTCGTCGATGCGCGGGGCGAGGGTCGCGTGCACGCTCTCTGTTACGTCGACCTCGATAACTTCAAGATCATCAACGACACCTGCGGCCACCTCGCGGGCGACGAGATGCTCAAGCAGATCGGCTCGCTACTGCGCTGCAATTTTCGTGGGACCGATACCCTCGGCCGTCTCGGCGGCGACGAGTTCGGCGTGCTGTTGACCGACTGTCCGGCGCCCAAGGCCCACGACATTGCCAAGTCGCTGTGCAAGGACATCAAGATGTTCCGCTTTTCATGGGGGGACAAGGTGTTCAACGTGACTGCGAGCGTAGGGCTGGTCGGCATCGACGGTCAGACCTCGAGCGTCGCCGAGGTGCTGGGCGCGGCCGACGGCGCTTGCTACATCGCCAAGAAGAACGGCTCCAATCGCGTGGAGGTCTACCGTCCCGATGACACGGTTCTGTCCGAGCGTCGCGACCAGCTCGAACTCGTGCAAGCGGTGCAGCACGCCTTGGCGACAGACACCTTCGAGCTGCACGGCCAACCGATCCAGCCGCTCCACGAGCGGGAGCGGAAGATCATCGAGCTGCTGCTCCGGATGCGCGACGAGGACGGCGACCTCATTCTGCCCGGGGAGTTCATGCGGGTCGCGGAAGGGCACGGAATGGCGGTGATGATCGACCGCTGGGTCGTGCGCCAGGCGTTGCTGGAGCTGGGAGAGAGCGGGGAGGCCGCCGGATTCGAGGACGTGGCGTTCGCCATCAATCTGTCGGGTCAGTCGCTGGGCGACGAGACTTTCCTGCAGTTCGTCTTGGCGCAGTTCGAGAACTCGCGCGTCGATCCGGCGCGCGTCTACTTCGAGATTACCGAGACGGCGGCGATCTCGCATCTCGGTCGCGCCATGCGCTTCATCACCGCGCTGCGGGGGCTGGGCTGCGTTTTCGTGCTCGACGACTTCGGTGCCGGACTGAGCTCATTCGGCTATCTCAGGAACCTGCCTGTCGGGCTGATCAAGATCGACGGCCAATTCGTGAAGGGGCTGACCCGCGATCCGATCCAGCGAGCCCTGGTCGAGGCGATCAACCAGATCGGTCACGTGATGCAAATGCGGACCGTCGCGGAGTCGGTCGAGGACGAGGAGACTCTCAAGGCGCTGCACAACATCAAGGTCGACTACGCTCAGGGCTTCCACGTTGCGCGCCCCGCACCGCTGTCCGAGCTGCGGATGGGACCGACGACCGAGAAGTAGAGCGACAGACCACCCGCGACGGCTGGTCGCGCGACCGACGGGGGTCGGTCCACCGGCTGCTAGACTCCCGCGAATGAGCGGAGCGAGCGCCCCGGTACGAGGGATCGTCCTCGTCGTCGACGACGAGATCTCCATTCGGGAGAGTCTCAGGATGATCCTCGAGTTCGAAGGTTACCGAGTGGAGGAAGCGAGCGCGGGGCGGGAGGCACTCGCGACGGTCGCCCGCACCCCACCCGACGCCGTGCTGCTCGACATCAAGATGCCCGAGATGGACGGTCTCGACGTCCTTTCGGCGTTTCGCGAGCGAGGCTACGACATGCCGGTGGTCATCATCACCGGCCACGGCGACGTCTCGACCGCGGTGGAAGCGACCCGCCGAGGCGCCTACGACTACTTCGAGAAGCCGCTGGAGCGCGATCGAGTGCTCGTCAGCCTCCGCAACGCCGTCGAGAGCTATCGTCTGCAGCAGGAGGCCGCGGAACCTGTCGTCGATGAGCTCATCGGCTCATCGGTCCCGATGAAGCAGCTCAGGGAGACGTACGAGAAGGCGGCACCCACGCCCGCTACGGTGCTCATCACCGGTGAGAGCGGAACCGGCAAGGAGCTCGTGGCGGCGGCTATACATCGGCTCAGCTCCCGCAGCAACAAGCCGCTCGTCCAGGTCAACTGCGCCGCCATCCCGGAGGAGTTGATCGAATCGGAGCTCTTCGGCCACGAGAAGGGGAGCTTCACGGGAGCCGTCCGCAAACAGGTAGGCAAATTCGTGGCCGCCGACGGCGGGACGATCTTCCTGGACGAGATCGGCGACATGTCGGCGCGAACTCAGGCCAAGGTGCTGCGGTTCTTACAGAGCGGCGAAGTCGAGCCGGTCGGCGCGCAGCGAACGGTCACCGTCGACGTGAGGGTGATCGCCGCAACCAACCGCGACCTCGAAGAGGCCATCGAGAACGGTGAGTTCCGGGAGGACCTGTTCTACCGGCTCAACGTGATCCCGATCCGAACCCCGCCGCTGCGTGAGCACTTCGAGGACATCCCGGAGCTCGTCGATTACTTCGTGCGTCGCTACGCGCGCTCCAACAACTACCGAGCCAAGGAGTTCACCGAAGAGGCGTTCGAGCAGCTCCGCGGCCTGCCTTGGAAAGGCAACGTGCGTGAGCTCAAGAACGTCGTAGAGCGCCTTCTGATCCTCGCGCCCGGTGACGAAGTGAGGCGTCAGGACGTCGTCGTCGGCCTCGGCGATGGTCGCGCCGAGCTGGGCGGTGCCCTCGCGTCCGCCAAGACGCTTCGGGAGTTCCGGGCGACGGCCGAGAAGCTCTTTCTCGTGCGCAAACTGCGCGAGCACGACTGGAACGTCACGGCCACCGCGCGGACGATCGACACTCCCCGCAGCAACCTGTACAAGAAGATGGAGCAATACGGGATCGAGAGGGAATCGGCCGGGTCGCCGATCGTCGACGACGGGAGCGCGGCTTCTTGACCGCCGTTTCGAGCCGTTGCTAGCATGCGGGAGCTCCTCGTGGCGGCCCTAGCTCAGCCGTTTCCCCAATTCGCAGCGTTCGGAGACTCAGCCCACTCGGAGGTTCCAGATCGACATGCGTGTCCAACTCAGTGAGGAGCAGCAGCTGTTGCGGGAGACCGTCCGCCGCTTCGCGGACGAAGTGGTCGCGCCCAAGGCCCGAGAAATCGACGAGACGGGTGAGTTCCCCCGAGACTTCTTCGAGCGGGCCGCCGAATTGGGATTGGCGGGCGTGGCGGTGCCGGAAGAGCTCGGCGGCTCCGGGATGGACACGGTTTCCTACTGTCTCGTGATCGAGGAGATCAGCCGGGTCTGCGCCACCAGCGGCGTGATCCTCTCGGTCAACAACTCGCTCGTCTGCGATCCGATCCTCCAGTTCGGTAGCGACGAGCAAAAGGAGCGCTTCCTCAGGCCCTTGGCATCGGGGGAGAAGCTGGGCTGCTTCGCTCTGACCGAGCCGGGCGCCGGAAGCGACGCCGCTGCCCTGCGGACGACGGCGCGCCGTGATGGCTCGGACTACGTGCTCAACGGCAGCAAGGTCTTCATCACGAACGGCACCCATGCCGAGATTGCGCTGGTCTTCGCCTCCGTCGACCTCGAGGCCAGACACAAGGGGATCGCCGCGTTTCTCGTCGAAGCGTCGAGCGACGGCTACAAGACAGGCGGCCACGAATACAAGCTCGGGGTCAACGCCTCCGGAACGACGGAGCTCTTCTTCGAGGAGATGCGAGTCCCGGCCTCCCAGCTGCTGGGCGAGGAGAGCGACGGCTTCAAGATCGCGATGGCGACGCTCGACGGGGGTCGGATCGGAATCTCCGCCCAGGCTGTCGGCATCGCGCAAGGAGCCTTCGAGGAGGGGATGAGCTATGCCCAGGAGCGCGAACAGTTCGGGCAGGCGCTCTCGAGCTTCCAGGCGATCCAGTTCTATCTGGCGGACATGTCGACCGAGATCGACGCGGGTCGCCTGTTGACATGGAAAGCCGCTTGGGCGAAGGAGAACCAGAAGCGCTACACGCTCGAGGCGGCACAAGCCAAGCTGTTCACTTCCGAGATGGCGCAGCGGGTGACGAGCAAGGCGCTCCAGATTCACGGTGGTTACGGTTACACCAAGGAGTACAACGTCGAGCGCTACTTCCGTGACGCGCGGATCACCGAGATCTACGAAGGCACGAGCGAGGTACAGAAGATGGTGATCGCGAGCGCCGTCCTCGAGCGCTGATCTGGCGCCGAATCGATGGAAGAGGCGCTGAGTTTCGAGCTGAGCGAAGAGCAGGAGCTGCTTCGCAACGAGGTTCGGCGTTTCGCCGAGGAGCGGATCCGACCGGGACTCGAGGAGCGCGAGCGCAACCACGCTTTTCCCAGCGAGATTCTCTCCGAGATGGGAGAGCTCGGCCTCCTCGGCATGCTCGTGGGCGAGAGGTTCGGCGGTGCCGGCCTCGACACGCTGGGATACGTCGTCGCCGTCGAGGAGATCTCCCGCGTCTGTCCTTCCGTCGGCGTCACGATGAGCGTCACCAACTCGGTGTGCGCGTGGCCGATCTACCGTTTCGGGAGCAACGAGCTGCGGCAACGGTTCCTGCCCGCCCTCTGCTCGGGTGAGATGTTGGGAGGCTTCGGGCTCACCGAGCCCGGCTCGGGAAGCGACGCGGCAGCCTTGCGGACGCTCGCCGAACGAGACGGCGAGACCTGGGTGCTCAATGGAGAGAAGACTTGGATCACCAACGCGGGCGTAGCGGGAACCTACGTCATCATGGCGAAGACCGACCCGGGTGCGGGGAGTCGCGGGATCTCGGCCTTCGTCGTACCGGCCGACGCTCCCGGGCTGACGATCGGAACCCCCGAATCCAAGATGGGACTGAAGGCATCTCGGACGGCGCCGCTGATCCTCGAGGGCTGTCGGGTGGGTGTGGCCAATCTCCTCGGCGCGCCGGGCGAGGGTTTCAAGATCGCGCTCGCGACGCTCGATCACTCGAGGTTGGGCATTGCCGCGCAGGCGGTCGGAATCCACCAGCGGGCGCTCGAGCTGGCCGTCGACTATGCCCGCGAGCGCGTCCAGTTCGGCGTGCCGATCGCCGAGCACCAAGCGATCCGGTTTCAGATCGCTCAGATGGCGACCGAACTGGAGGCTGCCCGCGCGCTGACCCGCTATGCGGCGCTGCGGGAGGCCCACTCCGATGGCGGTCGGCTCGCTTCGGAGGCGAAGCTCTACGCTTCGGAGGCCGCGAATCGAGCCTGCTACGCCGCCCTTCAGATCCACGGCGGTAACGGATTTGCCGACGAGTACGAGATCTCGCGGCTCTATCGGGACGTTCGAGTGACGACGATCTACGAGGGCACCAGCGAGATGCAGCGGCTGGTTACGGCGCGCCACCTGCTGCGCGGCTGATTGGCGAAGGGAGGCGTCGCAGCAGAGGTCGACGAACCTGAACTATACTGCGTCATCGCGATGGTGCGATGAGATCAGGGCCCAATCGACCTGGGAGCCGTTGAATGGACAAGCGAATACTTCTTGCCGACGACAGTCTGACGATTCAAAAAGTCGTCGAGCTGACCTTCATGGACGAACCGTTCGAGATCACTGCCGTCGGCAGCGGCGACGAGGCGATCTCGCGTCTCGAGGCCGAACTTCCGACGGTCGTCATCGCCGATGTCCACATGCCCGGTCCGTCGGGCTACGAAGTGTGCCGACGGGCCAAGGAGCTCGCCCCCGACCTTCCCGTGCTCCTGCTGGTCGGTACCTTCGAGACGTTGGACGAGGGTGAGCTGGAGGCGTGCGGAGCGGACGCTCACCTCAAGAAGCCTTTCGACTCCCAAGAGCTCCTGAGCCGGGTCCTGGAGCTGTCGGCCGATGTCTCCCCTCCGACGCGGGTCGGCGAGGCCGAGGGACTCGAACAGACCGCCTACTCCGAGGAGTCGATCGACGAGCCCGCCGCGGAGGCCTCCGGCGAGTCCGATCGACCGAAGGAGGCCGAGGTGATCGGAGAAGCAGGCGGGGGTGCGAGCGTCGTCGATGAGCTGATCGACGAATCGCTCTCTGCCGGTTTCGACCTCGTTGGAGAGGAGCCACCCTCGGTTCCCGAGCCGCACGAGGATCTTTCCGACATCGACCTCGGATTCACGGCGCCGGATGCGGACAGCGACGCCACGGCGCTGGACGAGGACATCGCGACAGCGGAGCCCGAAGACGGGGACGAGTCCCCAGAACCGGCTGTCGCAGATTCCGAGACCGCGGGCGCCGTTCCGATCGAGAGCGCCGTGGTGGAGTCGGAGGCAGCCGCAGAAACGCCGGCAGCCGCTATCAGCCTGAGCGACGGCGATGTCGAGAGGATCGCTCGCAAAGCAGTCGAGCTCATGGCTGACGAGACCGTGCGCGAGGTCGCCTGGGACGTCATTCCCGACATGGCCGAGATCGTGATCAAAGGTCGAATTCGCGAGCTCGAAGCCGAGGCCGAGTAACCGGAGGCCGCCGGGCCGCTCGGCTCGCTTCGCGTCGAGGCTCGCCCCGGCGTCAGGTGACTACCAGTATGGATAAACGGTTCGATCCCTCGACCTACGAACAGCGCTGGCAGCGGTGGTGGACCGAGCGCGGGGTGTTCGAGGTGGACGCGACCTCCGATCGGCCCAGCTACTGCATCATGATTCCGCCGCCCAACGTCACGGGAAAACTGCACCTCGGCCATGCATTGCAGTCGGCGATTCAGGATCTGTTGACCCGCTGGCGCCGGATGCAGGGATACAACGCTCTCTGGCTACCCGGTACCGACCATGCGGGTATTGCCACTCAATTGATGGTCGAGAGGGAGATCGAGCGCGAGGGCTCGAACCGAGTCGAGCTCGGGCGCGAAGCGTTCCTCGAGCGGACGTGGCGGTGGAAGGAGGACTACCAGGGCAACATCCGCCGGCAGCTCGACGTGCTCGGTGCGAGCTGCGACTGGTCGCGCGAGCGCTTTACTCTCGATGAAGGCTTGTCTCTCGCCGTCGCCGAGGCGTTCGTCCGGCTGCACGAAGAGGGGCTGATCTACCGCGGCGAGTACATGGTGAACTGGTCGCCGGACCTCGACACCGCGATCTCCGACCTCGAAGTCGAGATGAGAGAGGTCCAGGGAAAGCTGTACCACGTCGCCTATCCCGTCGTCGGGAGCGACGAGAGGATCGTCGTGGCTACGACGCGTCCGGAGACGATGCTCGGCGACACCGCGATCGCTCGACATCCAGAGGACGAGCGCTACGAGCACCTCGACGACGCCAAGGCGCTCCTCCCGCTCGTCGGTCGCGAGTTGCCGTTCGTCGCTGACGACGTCGTCGAGCGTGACTTCGGAACCGGGCTCGTCAAGGTCACTCCGGCGCACGACCTCACCGACTTCGAGATCGGCCGCCGGCACGAGCTGCCTCATGTTCAGGTAATCGATCGCCGCGGCAAGATGACCGAGGCGGCTGGAGAGAAGTGGGCCGGGCTCGATCGCGCCGAAGCGAGAGCGGAGATCGTCGAGCGGCTCGCCGCGGAGGGTTACCTCGTCCGCGTCGAAGACCACGTTCACAACGTCGGCCACTGCCAGCGCAGTGGCGTTCCGATCGAACCACTGGTCTCGACGCAGTGGTTCTGCGACGTCTCGACAATGGCGGAGCGCGCCCTTCGCGGGATCGACGGTGAGCGACTCGAGTTCGTGCCCGAGACCTGGAGCCGAACCTGGGAGCACTGGCTGGAGAACATTCGCCCCTGGTGCGTGTCCAGGCAGCTGTGGTGGGGGCACCAGATCCCGGCCTGGTACACCGCCGACGGCGATTGCTTCGTGGCCAGGAGTCGGGAGGAAGCGGCGGCGATGGCCGGTACGGATGAGCTCGAGCGCGATCCGGACGTGCTCGACACCTGGTTCTCGTCGGGCCTGTGGCCGTTCTCGACGCTGGGGTGGCCGCAGGAGACTGCCGATCTCGACAGGTTCTATCCGACCGACGTCCTCGTCACCGCCTTCGACATCCTCTTCTTCTGGGTCGCGCGAATGGTGATGATGGGGATCCATTTCACCGGGCGTCTCCCCTTCCACACCGTCCATCTCACCGGTCTCGTGAGAGACGCCGACGGCCAGAAGATGTCAAAGACTCGGGGCAACGCGGTCGATCCGCTGGAGCTCGTGAAGGAGTACGGTGCCGACGCGCTACGCTTCACCCTCGCCGCGCTCGATAGCCCTGGCCGCGACATTCCTCTCGACACCGAGCGAATGGCCGGCTATCGAGCCTTCGGCAACAAGATCTGGAACGCCGTCCGCTTCAGTCTTTCGCGGACCGAGGGAGCGAAGGTCGCCGTCAACCTGGAGCCCGCCCGGCTGGCCGCTCCGGAGCGGTGGATTCTCTCGCGCCTCGCTCGCGCCGAGAGCGAGGTCAACGCTCGCTTCGAGGCCTTTCGGTTCGACGAGGCTTGTCGCAAGCTCTACGCGTTTTTCTGGGGAGAGCTCTGTGACTGGTACATCGAGCTCGCCAAGCCCGCGCTGTCGAAGGGCGACGACCGGCGACCGGAAGTGGCGACCGTCCTCTTGACGGTGATCGAGAGGAGCCTCCGCCTGCTGCATCCGGTGATGCCGTTCTTGACCGAGGAGCTCTGGCAACGGCTACCGGGCCGTGAGCAGATCCATGGCGAGACGATCAGCTTGGCCCCGTTCCCTAATGGCGACGAGAGCTGGGTCGACGAGCGCGTGGAGGCGCACATGGGACGTTTCATGGAGATCGTCGGCTGGGTCCGCAACCGCCGGGCGGAGCTCGGGCTCAAGCCGAAGGACCCGGCGACCCTTGCTCTGGTTGCCGGGGAGCACGAGTGGGGGCAGTTCCTCGCCGAGCAGGGACCGCTGGGCGAGAAGCTCGCGGGGCTCGACAAGTGGGACGTCGTCGCCGAGCTGG
Organism: Thermoanaerobaculia bacterium; assembly: GCA_945787575.1. Taxonomy (GTDB): domain Bacteria; phylum Acidobacteriota; class Thermoanaerobaculia; order Multivoradales; family JAHEKO01; genus CALZKB01. The sequence continues at coordinate 33,461 of CALZKB010000031.1, forward strand.
CGGCCGAGGCTAGCCGCGACCGGGTGGCGGATACCGAGGTCGCCTTGCGGGTGGCGGGCCGCGATCTCGAGGAAGAGGAACGAGAGCGCTTGCGGGGCGAGCTCGCGGAGCTCCAGCCGCAGATCGCGCGGGTCGAGGCCCTGCTCGCCAACGACGGCTTCGTCTCGAAAGCACCCGACGCGATCGTCGAGAAGAACCGAGGACGCCTTCGCGAGCTCGAAGACCGGAGTGCCAGTATTCGAGGCGCGTTGAGCCAGCTGGGGGGCTGAGGCGTGGACTTCCACTCCTGGGGATCGGAGCTCGCGCACTGGGGACGGTCCGGCGGACGCAACCTCGCACTGTTCGAGTCGGTTTCGTCGACCCATCGCGTCGGTCGACGCGTCGCCGATAGACTCGAGTCGCCCGCGGCTTGGCTGCTCGCGCTCCATCAGACGGCGGGTTACGGTCGCTTCGAGCGAGGTTGGTCGAGCCCCCGCGCGGCCGGCGTCTACGCGACCTATCTGACGACCATCGCCGGCGATCGGCTCCCCGTCGTGCCGATGGCGCTCGGGGTCGCGCTCTGCCGGTCACTTGGCGAGCTCGGCTACGACTGCCGGCTCGAGTGGCCCAACGACGTGACCCTCGATGGGGCCAAGCTCGGCGGGATCCTCGCTCATGGCCGATCGACGGGTGGACGCGCAGTGGTCGCCGCCAGTTTCGGAATCAACCGCTCCCATCAGCCCGCCGACTTGCCCCGAGACGATGCCACGAGCCTCGAGCTCGCCAGCTCCGGCGGCGCCCGCTCGCGGTCGACTCCGTCGCTCGTCGAGCTGACCTGCCGGCTGGCGAGCTCGGTAGAGGCAGCGCTCGACTCGGGCACCAGTCGCGAGCGACTCGTCGAGCAGTACGGACAGTGGTCGGCGCACCGGACCGGCGAGCTGCTCGAGGTGCAAAGCGGCGAAGAGACGGTGCGCGGAGCGCTTTCCGGCTTCACCCCCGAGGGGTACCTCGAACTCCAGACGTCCGACGGCTTGGTCCGCGTCGCGTCAGGGGTGATGCAATGAGACCCGCGGGCTGGGCGAGTTAGGCTCGACCCGAGGATGACTTCCGAGCGCGACGACAACTACCTGTACTTTCGGGCGATCGAGGAGGCGTTCGTTCGTCTCCGCGGATCTCCGCTGCTGCTGTCACCCTCCGACTGGCGGGTGGCGAAGCGCTGGTTCGAGGAGGGTATTCCGCTCGATGTCGTAGCCCAGGCGCTCCGCGACGTATTCGAGCGTCGGGCCGAGCGCGGCGCGACGAGCCCCGTCCAGGGACTGCGCTACTGCGCTGCGGCGGTGGCGGAGGCGTGGAACAGGCGCCGCGAGCTGGGGGTCGAGGCGGCTGCCGATCGGGACGCCTATCGAGTCAGGATCGGCGAGCGCCTGGAGTCGCTCGCCCGCAACCTTCCGGACGCTCTCCCCGAGCGGGAGCGGTGGGCGGAGCGTGTGCGCGCCCTCGACGGCGAGGCCGGGGCGGTAGAATCGGAGCTTGCCGGCCTCGACGCCCGGATGATGGTCGAGGTTCTAGAAGCGCTGCCGGCCGGAGATCGCGCGAAGCTCCAGCGGGAAGCGGACTCCGTTCTCGCGGCCCTCGCGGAGAAGATCGACGCGGCCGAGCTCGGCGAGCAGCGGGAACGCTTCGTCCGCGACGCCGCCCGCCGGCGCCTCGGTCTCCCGCTGCTCTCTCTGTTCTCTCCGGAGGCGCTCGAGGAGAGCGACTCGCAGGCCGCCGACCGGTAGGGAGCGGGGCCGAGTGGGTCACTCGGCGCAAGAGCGGCGACCTCGCCTGCGTCTAGTGGAGGTGTGAGTCCGCACCCGCGTCTTCTCGAGCTCACCCCCTCGTCGACGGCCGCTCTCGGTCTGCTCACGGGGTTGGTGGGGGCAGCCCTGCTTCCGGTGGCCACACCGGTCGCCGCCGTGGCGCTCGTCGGCGCCGCCCTGGCTCTGCGGGGTCGGTTCGGCTGGACCGCGGCGAGCGTCGGAGTCGGTCTCGTCGTCGGCTGGAATGCGACGCCTTTTCCAGCCGTCGAGTCGCATCGACCCGTCGACGCCCTCGTTCAGCGCAC